>DVKS01000162.1 GCA_018715905.1 Candidatus Caccovicinus merdipullorum
CCTGCACCATCTGAAGAAGTCCCTCACCTGCCAGGCACCCGGCCGCCAGAAAAAGAAACAGCACTGCCGGTTTAAGATGAAAGACAGAAAAATGCTCCCCAAAGAGACCGTAAGTTCCTTCCCACAGCCAGGCAAGGAGGCCGTCTGTAACAGCAGCTGCCAGAAACAGCCCCGCCAGTGTCTTTTTCCACTGGCCTTTCTCCAGAGAAAATGCCGTCTTTATCATCAGAGCGCCGGATGCCGGTATCAGAATCACCCGCAGAATAAGAAGCCCCGGACCCTGTATTCCTTTTATAAACCGTATCCAGAACCACAGCCATAGAAACAGGGCAGAAAAAATGGCTCCTGCAGCACTTCCTGCAGCCAGCCGTATCCACCTTCCTTTTAACTTAAGAATCCTTCTCAGCATCAGGAGAAGTATCAGATCCACGGAAAAGTTCACTGCAAAAATTACATCCAGGTACAATGTGATCTCCATGAAAAAACCTCCCTGCTGATACCTTATAGTATACAGCGGGAGGTTTTCGATGTTTGTCAAACGATGGGAGAAAATCCCCTTTTTTCATCGTCAGAATTCGTCATATATTCCTGTATCATTCAGGAGGAAACCCAAAATTATCTCTTATTTTTCAGGAAATCAGGAATATTGATCTGAACTTCCTGATGTCTCGGACGATAAGAGGGAGCCTGAGGCTGTGCAGGCGCAGTATAAGAGGGCGCCGTGTAGGAAGGAGCCGTAGCTGCTGCCTCAGGAGCGGCGGCTGCGGGAGCCTTGGGAGCAGTGTATGCAGAAGCAGCCGGCTGCTTAAATCCTGCAAAACCGGTCATAGCCTTGGAAACCGGAGTAGTAGAACTCTGGGCGTCCAGACCTGTAGCAATTACAGTGATGGTAACCTCATCCTGAACATCGGGATCGTACATAGCACCAAAGATAATATTCGCATTCTCGCCGGTCATCTCCTGTACATAGGTGGCCGCCTCGTTTGCCTCGATCAGGCTGATATCGCCGGAAATATTGATGATAACGTGGCTTGCGCCCTCGATAGTAGTCTCCAGAAGCGGGCTGGATACGGCCTGCTTTACTGCCTCAATGGCCTTGTCATCGCCCTTTGCGTTTCCGATTCCGATATGAGCAATGCCCTTGTCGGTCATAACCGTCTGCACATCAGCGAAGTCCAGATTAATCAGACCCGGAACATTGATCAGGTCGGTGATGCCCTGTACTGCCTGCTGCAGAACCTCATCTGCCTTCTTTAAGGACTCCGGCATGGTAGTCCGGCGGTCTACGATCTCCAGAAGCTTGTCATTGGGAATCACGATCAGGGTATCCACGCTCTCCTTAAGACGCTCAATGCCCCGGAGCGCATTATCCATACGTGCCTTTCCTTCGAACTTAAAGGGCTTCGTCACTACACCTACCGTCAGGATTCCCATATCCTTGGCGATCTTTGCCACTACGGGAGCTGCTCCGGTTCCGGTGCCGCCGCCCATACCGCAGGTAACAAATACCATATCGGCTCCTCTGAGAGCCTGTGCAATCTCTTCGGAACTTTCCTCTGCAGCCTTCTCACCGATATCCGGTCTGGCGCCTGCACCCTTTCCTCCGGTCAGCTTCTCGCCGATCTGCATGGTAGTAGGAGCCTGGCAGCTGGACAGGACCTGCTTGTCTGTGTTGATGCCGATAAATTCCACACCCAGGATGTTCTCATCCACCATCCGGTTCACTGCATTATTGCCTGCGCCGCCTACGCCAACTACAATGATCCGGGCTGCGCTCTCCGACTCGTTTATCTTAATTTCTAACAAGACTGTTTCCTCCTTATTCTCCCTGTTTTCTGACTTTCACAGTAAACCATCATGCGCCGGCGGGCGACGTTCCAGCCATCCCGCAAAAGCCTGGCGGCGCATTTGGAATCCCTGAATTTAGACCGCCTCGCCGGCGGTGAGTTTTCATAAGTAATCTGGTAAATTCATGGTCGTTCGCGTAAAAACTCTAGTCTAGCTTATATCATATTTGATTTTTTAAAAAATAGCAACCGTTTTTTTCATATATTTATGGGAAATCCACCCTATTTTTTTATGAAAGAATACCACATTCCGCTGTTATTTTCATCGTAAGTATCCAGATACAGAGTGCCGGACATTCCCTCCAGTTCCGGAAGCATGTCATGAAGCTCAGAGATCTTGCCGTTCATGTCCTTATTATCCCCAAGGTACACATCAATATCCCCGATAATCAATGTGGCATTTCCCGAAGAGTCATATTTGATCTGGTCTGCTTTTATCTCATAGATACTCAAAACCTGCGTCAGATTCATGATCTGTTCAAAAATCTGCTGATTTTCCACCGGAAGAGGTTTATTCAGCACGATCTGTCCAAAATTCAATCCGGTAATCCATGGAATTCCCTCCAGTCGGCTGCTGGAACTTTCCACAATAATTCCGTCCTTGTCAAAATACATATAGCTGCTCATGTAGGATACATACCCTACCACGCTTTTTTCATAGACAATTACTTCCACAGAGAAAGGGCTTCGGAAAACAATGCTGTAATCCTCCACAAATGGGATCTCCTTGTGCGGACGAACCCGGTCCTTCAGAAACAGAAACAGACTGTTGCGGTCCCATCGGTTTTCAAAAAGCATGTCCTCAATCTGTTCTGCCGAATATTTGTTATTTCCTGTCACCGTCACCGTTCTTACCTGCACAGAAAGAACCAGCAGTACCAGCAAAAGGAATACCGCCAGTCCGATCCAGAGTCCCATATGACTTTTTTTCTCTTTCTCCTGCTCTTTTTCCTCTGATTTTTCAAACATACTTCCACCTGCCCAGCAAAGGTAACTTTGCGCCTGACCCTGTGATCAGGCGCTCCAGCAGATATCTCCCCCAAGGAACTGAAAATCCCGGCAGATATCTTCATATCCCCTCTCAATATGAATACAGTCTTCAATGACGGTTTCTCCGCTTGCCGCCAGGCCTGCAGCCACAAGGGCCGCTCCCCCCCGCAGATCCCAGGCACGTACCCTGGTCCCCGACAGCCGCTCCCTTCCCCGGATCATTGCCTGATTTCCGGAAACAGAAATATCCGCTCCCATCTTTACCAGTTCACCGGCTGTCTTAAATCTTGCCTCAAATACGGTTTCTGTCAGTACGCTCTCCCCCTCTGCCAGGGAAAGGACGGACAGCATGGGAGACTGCAGATCTGTGGGAAATTCCGGATAAGGCCCCGTCCGGATTCTGGCCGGTTTGGGCCGTCCTTCCATCCGGATGTGCGCACCTGCAACTGTGCCGCCCACTCCTATTATGGGTTCAATATCAGCGCCGCAGCCCCGAAGGCTGCGGATCACGGTCTCCATGGACTCCCAGGGCGCTCCCCACAGCACCGCATCCCCTCCGGCAGCCGTCACTGCCGTCAGGTATGTGCCTGCCGCGATCCGATCTCCCGGAACAGCATATTCTGTTTCATGCAATTCCCGGCCCCCTTTTATCCGGATCCGGTCCGTACCATCTCCCTCGATTAAGGCCCCCATCTGCCTGAGCAGACTGCACAATCCGATCACTTCCGGTTCTTTTGCAGCGCCGCAGATTTCTGTCTCCCCTGCTGCCATCACAGAAGCCAGCAGAGCATTTTCCGTAGCCCCTACACTGGGAAAAGGAAAAAGAATCCGGCCGCCCTCCATCCTTCCCCAGGCCTCAATCCGTCCATCTTCTTCTTTTACACAGGCTCCCAGCCCGGAAAAAGCCAGAAGATGCAGGTCAACCGGACGGCTGCCAATGGAACACCCCCCGGGGTACCAGGCGCCGGCCTTTCCCATTCGGCCAAGAAGAGCCCCCATCACCAGAATGGAAGAGCGCATTTTCTTTACATCCGCCTTTGGAATCTCCGTTCCCAGAATGCCCGATGCATCCACGGAAAGCACATTCCTGCCAAACCAGCACCGGCATCCTACCGATTCTAAAATTCCCACCATACAGGCCACATCCTGTATGATGGGGACATTGGTAAATCGCATGGTTCCACGCTGCAGAAGAGATGCCGCCAGCATGGGCAGAACCCCGTTCTTCGAGCCCTGAACATTTATCTCACCTGACAAAGGCCGGTAACCGCATATGCGAATCTCCGACAAGGGCGCTCCCTCCAAAACATTTCCGCTGTATGATACTATATGCAGAAAACCGGATAAAGGAAATATGTCCAGGTGAAATCTGCAGCCTCATGTTCGGATTTTTACCTGGTTGGAAACGCTTAGGACCATTCCCATTTCCATCATCAGGAACATGACGGAAGTTCCGCCGTAACTGATAAAGGGCAGAGTGATTCCCGTATTGGGGATCGTGTTGGTAACAACAGCAATATTCAGTATTACCTGAATGGCAATGTGGCCCATGACACCCACTACCAGCATGGCACCGAAAAGGTCCGGCGCATTGGACGCAATTACCATAAACCGGTAAATCATAAACAGGAAGATCAGAATCACGGAAACTGCGCCGAACAGTCCCAGTTCCTCACAGATCACAGAGAAAACCATGTCGTTCTGTGCCTCCGGGATAAATCCCAGCTTCTGGATACTTTCTCCCAGCCCTTTTCCCACCAGGCCGCCGGATCCGATGGCATACAGACCCTGAAGCACCTGATAACCACCATCCTGGGGATAGGCCTCCGGCTGCAGCCATACATGGATCCGGTTTAACTGATACGGCTGTACCAGGCCGATCTTCTCTAACACCGTGGCAATGGGACCGGCGAAAGCATAAATCACGCCTGCCGCTGCCACGCACAATGCAAAGGGCCACTTCAGTTCGGATGCCACAAATGCCATTACAAAAGCAATTCCCACGATAATAATACCGGAACTTAAGTTATTCATAGCTACCAGTCCGGCAATGGGAACGGTAATTGCTGCCAGAACAAGAAGCCCCTTGATATTATTCACCTTTTTGCCCATTTGGGTGATCATCACAGCCAGAAGGAGGATCAGGGCAATCTTTACCATCTCCGTAGGCTGGAACTGCACCGGCCCAAGAGCCAGCCACCGCTTCTTACCATTGGCCTCTACTCCCAGAGGCGTCAGCATAACCATCAATAAAAATATGTAAGAAAATCCGTAGCCCAGCAAGGCAAATTTTGCAAAGAAATGATAATCCATTTTGGAAATGATCATCATAACAACAAAACCGCCCAGAGCGATAATGGCCTGCCGCCGCATAAAGTAAGCGGAATCACCGTTAAACTGAATCTGTGCCGAATAAGAACTGGAACTGTATATCATCACCAGACCAAACACAGTAAGGAAAATAACAGTGAAAAGCAGGCTGTAGTCATAAAAGCGCCGTACTTTCTTTTTCCCTGTATTCTCCGCCGTCTGCCCGGCCCGCCCGCTTCCATCTTCATAAACAGGCCTGCCTCGGAAATTTCCTTCGGCTGCCTTTACCCGCACTCCAGGTGAAGATTTTACCCGGAGCGCCTGATCCGGCGGCAGGTTCTTTTGCACTCTCCTTCCCGTCATGCGGGTATTCCGCGGCATATTTCCCGACATGCGCATATCCTGAGATGCATTCCCGGACACGCGGACATTCCGCGGCGCACCCCCGGCTGTGCGGGCGTTTCTGGGCGCGGCATTTTTGGCTGCGGCGTTTCCATCTGCCGGCCGCCGGCTGTTATATGAGGTTCCTGCGCCGGAATCCATTCTCTGATTCCGGCCGTTTCTTTTCTGCTGATAATTTCCCGGCGATGTTTTCTGTTTTCCCGTACGCCGCCCGGATTCCGGCCGCGTCTGGGAATACCGTTGTGCTTCCGCCGATCTCTGTGGCCTTCGCTGCCGGTCTGCTGCATATGCTCTCTGCTGCGGCTGTCTGGCCGCCGCTCTCTGCTGATTCGCCATCCGCTGCCCTCCCATCTGTTATCCTGTTCTGAAAGCCTGCTGCCCCGGGATACTTTCATCCCTTTTTAGAGGCTGCGCACGCACTCCTTGAAGACACGTCCCCGTTCTTCATAATTCCGGAACATGCCCCAGCTGGCACAGGCCGGACTTAACAGCACATTCTCGCCCATATTGGCGTAAGATGCACAGACCCGCACAGCCTCCTGCATATCCTCGGCATACATAATATCATGAAATCCGTGTTCCCTGGCGCACCTGGCAATCTTATCCCGCGTCTGGCCGATCAGCACCAGATACCGCACCTTTCCTTCAAAAGACTCGATCCACTCATCAAATTCACTGTGTTTATCATACCCGCCGGCAATCAGGATCGTAGGTCCCGGCATAGCCCGGATCGCCTGGATCGCCGCATCCGGATTGGTTCCCTTAGAGTCATTGTAATATTTCACGCCAAACCGCTCAGCCACAAATTCGATGCGGTGCTCCACTGCCTGGAATGCCTCTGCCGTCTTTCGTATGGAAGACAGCGGCACGCCCATGGCCAGGCCAATGGCAGCAGCAGCCATTACATTTTCATAATTATGACGGCCAAGGAGATTTAAGTCATGGATATTCACCACATCTTCCTGTTTGCCGTTGCGGCGCCAGACGATCATATCTCCGTCCAGGAAAAGTCCTTCTTCCAGGCGGCTGCGGCTGCTGAAAAAGACCACCTTTGCCTTAAGATCAAACTCGGGGATTCCCGTGCTGCTGTCCTTATTTTCCTGGTCATCCTTTTTCGAATCCCCAGAAGTATTCTGACTGTCTTCCTCTTCTGCGCCCGTTTCCGGATCAGCGGATTTCTCCAGAGAGTCCTTCTCCTCATCATCCTTCTTTTCCGGCTTTTCTTTCAGTCCAAAACTTCGGAGTACCGGATCGTCATAATTAAGGACAATGGTATCCTCCTCGCTCTGATTCATGGCTATGCTTTCCTTGATGGCAATATAGCGCTCCATGGTACCGTGCCGGTCCAGATGATCCGGGGTGATATTTAAGATGGCGCTGACCT
This sequence comes from Candidatus Caccovicinus merdipullorum, assembly GCA_018715905.1. Lineage (GTDB taxonomy): Bacteria > Bacillota > Clostridia > Lachnospirales > Lachnospiraceae > Caccovicinus > Caccovicinus merdipullorum. The sequence continues at coordinate 6,934 of DVKS01000162.1, forward strand.
GCGGATGGAAATCCATAATGGTCTCCAGCTGAAAACTGGAAACTTCTGCCACAGTCACAGAAGACTCTTTCGTCTCCAGCGCTACCTGGGTATAGGGAATACCGATATTGCCCACCACAAACACGCTGTCGAAATAATCCTTCATGATCTGTCCCGTAAGAGCCGTGGTAGTCGTCTTCCCATTGGTTCCCGTGATGGCAGCCAGACGTCCCTTGGCACAATGGTAGGCCAGCTGGATCTCACTCCAGATGGGAATGTTCATATCATCCAGGATTGCCACAAAAGGAGACTCCAGTGGAATCCCCGGGCTGATAATGCAGAGTTCCACCCCCAGAAGATCGGTGCGCTTTAATTCACCTAAAACCACCGTCACCTTTTCATTATCATCCAGTTTCTTTTTCAGTTCCTCTTCCTTCAGCTTTTCATTGCCGTCATACAGCACCACTTCACCGCCCATGTCCAGCAAAAGCTTCGCTGCCGAAATCCCGCTGATCCCGGTTCCTGCTACCAATACCTTCTGACTGCTCAAGCCACTCAACCTCCTATAATCCTAAGTACGCCACCAGGCAGAGAATCGCCGTAATTGTGGCAAAAACCGCTACCACTCTGGTCTCCGACCACCCGCACAGTTCAAAGTGATGATGGATCGGCGCCATTTTAAAGATCCTCTTTCCTCCGGTCTTTTTAAAATATGTCACCTGAATGATGACGGAAAGCACCTCGATCAGATAAATAAAACCAATGATTACGATAAAAAGCGGAATCTCCATCATAAACGCGCTGGAAGCCACAAAACCGCCCAGTGCCAGGGATCCTGTATCTCCCATAAATACTTTGGCCGGATATACATTAAACAGAAGGAAACCCAGAAGGCTTCCCACCACAGCCCCGGTAATAGGGCTGATGCCGCTGTTTTCTCCCAGAGAGACAATCGTCAGGAAAGTGGCCACCAGGATCGTCACGCTGGTGCATAATCCATCCAGACCGTCCGTAAAATTCACGCCGTTGTCCGTTCCCAGCACAATGAAAAACACTGCCGGGACAAACAGAATGCCCAGATCCAGGAATATGCCGTTGTCAAATCCTCCGGTAAAAGGAATCAGCATCCTGGCCCCTACTTCATCGCTGGTCACCAGATACCAGGCAAAAATACCGGTAATCACAATCTGTCCCAAAAGCTTCTGTTTCGGATTCAGTCCTTCCGACCGCTTCATGACAATCTTAATATAATCATCCAAAAATCCGATAATCCCAAATCCTACTGTCACAAACAGCACCGGAATAATCTTTGGATATCGGGGAATATAAAACAGGGAAGTGATGATAATACTGGTAAGTATCATCAGGCCTCCCATAGTAGGAGTTCCCTGCTTCTTTAAATGGGCCTGGGGTCCTTCCTCCCGAACCTGCTGTCCAAATTTCAGTTTGTGAAGAAAGGGGATCACCACCGGACACAAAACTGCGCTGATACAGAAGGATATGATAATCGCTAAAATGGTTTCATTAATCATAAAACACCTCAAATTCTTATGTATTAACCCAGGCGCCGCTGTGTGAAAACAGCCGTCCGCCGAAGCCGGGCAGGCTTTTAAAGTCATTAAGTAGTATACGTCTTTTTCCCGGAATAATCAACTTATATCTGGGTTTCTTGGATTCCCAGAATGGGCAGAATATTCCGGAATAAATCGCCAATTACCGGCGCCGCAATGGTTCCTCCGTAATAAATTCCCTCCGGCTCATCAATGGTAATCAGAGCAATGACCTGAGGATCATCTGCCGGCGCAAAACCGATAAACGAGGAAATATACTTTTTTAAGCTGCGGGGCAGCTTTTCCGATGTGGCAGTTTTTCCGCCGATCCGGTAGCCCTCCACCGCCGCATTTTTTCCACTTCCCTCTGCTACTACCATTTCCAGAATATACCGCATAGTTTCGCTGGTTTCCTCTGAGAGGATCTGCTCCCCCAAAGGCCAGGAAAACTTTTTCGTCCAGGTCTTATCGCGGCTTTGTGCCTCCAGGGCAAAATGAGGCGTTACCCTTCTCCCCCCATTTATAATAGAAGAAACGGTAGCCACAAGCTGCACCGGCGTAATCTGGAAAGACTGTCCGAAGGAAACGGTAGCCAGTTCCACCGGTCCCATATTTTTCGGATCATGCATAATGGTGGCAGCTTCTCCCGGTATATCGATTCCGGTCTTTCCCCGAAGTCCAAACTGGTCGAAATACCGGCAGTAATTTTCCACTCCCAGCCTCTGCCCCACATCGATCAGCACCGGATTGCAGGAATTCATCATTCCCTGAAGAAAAGTTTCGCCTCCATGGCCTCCTGTCTTATGGCAGCGGATCTTCCGATCCTCTACAATCCGGTATCCGGGACAGGAAAACCGGTCTTCCAGGGTCACCACGCCAGACTCCAGCCCGGCCGCTGCCGTGATGATCTTAAAGGTGGAGCCAGGCTCATAGGTGTCGCTGACACAGCTGTTTCTCCACATCCGGTTGCGCCTTTCCTGCTTTTCCATGCCGGAGGCCTCCTCTTTGGCAGCCTTCTGTCTGGCGCTTTCACTGACCAGGTTCTGGTCCAGTGTAAAGGGATCATTCAGATCAAATTCCGGTGCATTTACCATGGCCAAAATCTCGCCATTCTGGGGATTCATGACAATGATGGACACGCCCTTGGCATTTTTCTTCTCCATCGTCTGGTAAGCCAGCTGCTGGGCATACTGCTGAATATTTACATCAAGACTGAGGATCAGATCCCGCCCTGCCGTAGGCTCCAGCCGTTCTTCTTTTCCGTTTTCCAGCTCTACGCCGGCCGCATCAGTCAGCGTAAAGATGGTTCCGTTTTCTCCTTTTAAGTATTCTTCATACTTCACCTCCAGGCCGATGATACCCTGGTTATCTCCTCCGGTAAATCCAAGAACCTGGGAAGCCAGGCTGTCATATGGATAATACCGCTTATAATCCTCATCTACCTTTACACCGTCCAGGTGGAAGCCGCGGATCTGGTCTCCCGTCTCCTTCTCCACGTTAGAAGCAATCACCTCTCTGGAGCTGCGCTTTTCTACTTTCCGGCGTACTTCACCTTCCTCCAGGCCCAGTTCCCGGCTTAAAACCTGTATCGTCTCTTCCCGGTCTGTCACCTGGCTGTAGATCACCGATATGGTGCATACCGTCCGGTTATCTGCCAGTACCTGGCCGTTCCGGTCCAGAATCCGGCCCCGGGCCGCCTTAATGGACCGCTCCCGCAGGTGCAGATCTTCCGCTTTTGCAGAATAATACTCCGACCGGAAAATCATCAGATAAAAAAGCCGTCCCCCCAATCCAATTATCATAAGCGACAACAGGAAATAGAGAACGGCAGTCTTTCCTCTGTGACAGGTGTGATTTTCATTCATGTCCGGCCCCTGTCTTTCCTTTTTTCAAATATATGATTTTTCCGGACATTTATTCTTGTGAAAGCGTCTCTGCAGCATCCGTTCCTGCCTCTGTGTCATTGGTTCCGGAAGAATCTGCCAGCGCCGGATCGCCCTCCGAAGATGCCGGAGCCGTCTCTTCCGGATCTGCGGTGCTGTCAGCTTCGCTGCTTCCCTCCGGCACCTGCGTTCCGCTTTCTCCAGCCGTCTGCCCCTCCTGACTTTCCATGCCGGGAATCGCTTCCGGAATTCCGGATGCTTCCCCATCCTGCTCGACATATTCATCCGTCTCGTAAACCTTTGTCTCAGCTTCTGTCTCCTCCGGCGCAATGGCGTCATTGTCTCCGGCTGAAATGCCTTCCTCCTGAGGAAGCTGTGCCTGTACATCCTCCGGTACCTGAATGGCGGCGGTATCCGGAAATACATTCATATAAGGCAGGATCTCGCTGAGAATCTTCTGTACAATATTGCTGGCATAGGAACTGTGGGGCTGATCTTCCACATGGGGCGTATCGATCACCACATACACAAGAACCTGCGGATCATCTGTGGGGGCAAAGCCGGCAAAGGATACCACATAATTTCCATTTCCTCTGGGATATTTTTGTGCGGTTCCCGTCTTTCCGCCGACTTTGTAGCCTGCTACCTGGGCCGCGCTTCCGGTTCCTTCTGCCACCGTGTCATACAGCGCTTCCCGGATAAACTGCGCCGTAGACTCCGATACCGTCTCCCGTACCAGATTCGGCTCCACTTTTTTTACTACGGAACCGCTCTCATTTAAGATCTGCTTTACCACATGAGGCTCATAATAAGAGCCGCCGTTAATCACAGAACAGTAAGCCGCAGCCATCTGTATCATGGTGCAGTTATAGTTCTGGCCGAATGCATTCGTCGCCAGATCCGTAACTCCCATATCATCTGCGTGATAAATCAGCGTACTGGTATCCGCCTCCCCCGGCAGGTCGATTCCTGTTCTTGAACCAAAACCAAATATCTCCTGGTATTTAACAAATCGTTCACTGCCGATCATGGCTGCCATCTGCATAATGGCATCATTGCAGGACTGCATCAGCGTCTCCGTCACCGTCAGGTTTCCGTGTCCGGAACGCTTCACGCAGCGAATGTCCCAGCCGCCTACAGTCTGATACCCATCGCAGAAAAAGGATTCATTTCCGGTAAGAACTCCTTCCTCCATTCCGGCAGCGATGGTAAAAATCTTCTGGGTGGAACCCGGCTCATAGGTATCGCTGATACAGAAATTTCTCCATACTTTGTTCCAGGCCACCTGCGTTCCCAGAGATACGATCTCATCCTCGGTGTAATACTGGGACACCTGGTCTTCCGTGATCCGCTCCTGATCCGGATTCTTCCGGTGGTAATCGTCAATGGCCTCCTGTACGCCGAACTGACGGATCTCCTCATCGGTATACCGGTTTCCCAGATCTCTTGGATTATTCAAGTCATAGCGGTTCTTGTTTGCCATGGCCAGAACCTCGCCGTTATTGGGATCCATGACAATGGCTGCGCTCATCTCGCTTCCTGTGGTATTCTCCCACTCGTCCAGATATTTCTCCACGATTTTCTGGATATTTACATCGATGGTAGAAACCACTGTATTTCCATTTTCAGCTGGCTTGATCACACGTTCCAGGTTGGTCTCCTCATTCAGGTATCCGTATTCCCTGCCGTTTGTGCCGATGAGCTGGTCATTATAATACTGTTCGATACCGCCGTTTCCGTTGCTTCCGTCGCTTTGTGCAAATCCGATTACATTGCAGGCCAGGGAATTGTAAGGATAAACCCGTTTGTACTCATCCTCAAACCATACACCCTTTACCTGTTCCCTGGAACCGGCCTCAGCATATGCCTTGTTCATCTGGGTTTGCAGTTCCTCAAAAGCTGTCTTTTCGTCATAAGAAAGCCGTCTGGCATACCGGATATAGTAGGACTCCGGCCGTTCCAGTATCAGATTCCGGATTTCATTGGCATCATACCCGAATGCCTGGCTTAATGCAGTTACCGTAGGCTCCAGGTATCTTTCCTGATCTGACATAATCTGGTTTGCATCAATGATCAGATTGTATACTTTTTCGCTGGTAGCCAGAAACGTTCCGTTCCTGTCCACGATATTCCCTCTCTGATAAGGTATTACCCGGCTGTCATACCTCTGCTGTGACAGCACGATCTGGGTATAATCCTCCTGTTTTGTTTTTACAATGTCATATAAAACTGCTGCTAATGCAAACAAAGCCAGCGTAATTACCAATACGGTAACCGCCAGCTTCTCCTGCATGTAATCCAAAAACAGTTTCGGACCGCCTTTTGGCTTTTTGCCCGGTCCTTTAGTATTGTGGGATGTCCTCATATTGTCTTACATACTCGCTTTCCGTCTTGTCATACAGAATGACCTGGTCTTTGTTGGCATATACCATACCTAAATCCTTTGTCGCCACTTCATATACATGATCCAGATCCACGTATGTATTGATGCTGGTTTCCAGCGCGTCATTTTCTGACTTCAATGTTTCGATCTCCGACTCCAGCACTTCGATGTTATGAATTCTGGCCGTAATCGAAGACTGTACCTGCAGATAATTGATGCACAGATACAACGTGCAGATCGCGGCAATTGTAAGCATGATAACAAAAGGCAGATCCATCTGGAGTGCCTTTTCCTGATTTCTGCGCACCGCATAGCTGACCCGGATTTTCTCCTGGCGCTCTCTTGACGGCCGCCGCTCCGGAACCCGGTCGGGCTGCAGCTTACGGACAGTGTTCCCCTGAATGTATTCCTGCGACTTGTGTAACTTCCTTCTCTCAGCCATTGACCTGTTCCTCCCTTACTTTTTATGTTGTGACCCCCGCTTCCTCACCGGAAGACAAAGCTTTTTCAAATACCCTCAGCTTCGCACTTTTTGACCGTCTGTTTTCCTCCATCTCCTTCTCTGATGGAAGGATAGGCTTTCTGGTAATGACTCTTCCGCGGCTCTTTTTCCCGCATACGCATACCGGAAATTCCGGCGGGCAGGTGCATGGGTTTTCATTTTCTCTGAATTTGTTCTTTACAATACGGTCTTCCAGGGAATGGAATGTAATAATCGCAATCCGTCCTCCTGGCTTTAACAGCCCAATCATGCTGTCAATGGACTGTTCCAGTACCTTAAGCTCACCGTTCAGTTCGATCCGAAGTGCCTGAAAAGTCTGCTTCGCCGGATGTCCTCCCGCAGCACGGACCCGCATGGGAATGGCCGCCTTGATGGCTTCCGTCAGCTGGCCTGTGGTCAGGATCGGCTGCTCCTGCCGCATCCGTACAATGTGCTTTGCAATATTTTTTGCAAACTTCTCTTCTCCGTAATCCCGGATGATCCGATACAGCTCCATCTCACTGCAGGTATTCACAATATCTGCTGCCGTCCTGGTCTGCCGCTGATCCATCCGCATGTCCAGAGGCGCGTCCTCCCGATAGGTAAACCCTCGTTCCGGCGTATCCAGCTGATAAGAAGACACGCCAAGATCCAGATAAATCCCATCTGCTTCCGGGATTCCCAGGTCTGCCAGGACTCGGGGAGTATCTGCGTAATTGCTCCGCACGATCGTCACCCGGTCTTTAAATTCCCGGAGCCTTTCTCCGGCCGCTTTTATGGCGTCCGCATCCTGGTCGATTCCGATCAGTCTCCCTTTCTCACTCAGCTTTCCGCAAAGCAGGAAAGCATGACCGCCGCCTCCTAAGGTACCGTCCACGTAAATGCCGTCAGGCTTTACGCAAAGACTGTCAATTGTTTCGTGAAGCAGAACTGATGTGTGTCCAAAATCCATTTAAATTCCC
>DVKS01000163.1 GCA_018715905.1 Candidatus Caccovicinus merdipullorum
CCCAGGAGATCTGCCAGAATCAGAATCTGGTGGGTATCCATGGAATTTACCGCTTCGGCCAGCTGTTCTTCCAGCTCCTGCGTGGACATTCCCTTCACAAAATCCACGGCTTTCAGGGCTTCCTGGTTCCCGGCTACCAGTTCAATGGCGCTTAGTAAACCGGATGGATAATTTCCATGCCCTGTCACAATAATTCCTGTCATAATTAAATCCTTTCTTCCAGAAAAATGCAGGTGTCAAAAGGCTTTGACCCTGGTAAATCAGTAGAATAAACTGGGTTGACAGTAACGATTTCGTCGACGAATTAGTAAATTGATTTACTAGCTATTAGTATACATACTTTTGTACAAGAGTCAATACAATGTTAAAGAAAATAACAAAGTTTGGCATGTTTACTAATAAAAAATAGGTGTTTTTGTGAAAAATATCCTGATGCTGTTTGGAAAAAATTGAGAAAAACGTCAAAAGACGGATGAGAGCGGACTTTGAGTGGTAATCGGTTTACATTTTGTTAAAGAAAAAGGAGAGGAGTTTACCAAAATGGCGTGATAAAAGTTTTACCTGATACCTGGTTCTAAATAAAAAAGGCAGAGAATATTCTGATACTAAACCTTCGTGTTCTGCGGACTGCAGACCGGAGAGGGGATGGATGGGATGGGTCAGACATCCCGGAATGAAGGGCCGCCGGACTGGCGGCAGGAATTTATCAGCAAGGAGGAGCTGGAATGAAGAAAGTGACAGAGAGGAAATGGATGATTTGGGTGCTTCTGGCAGTATGGGTATTTGCGGTTCGATGTCTTGGAGGATGCAGCACAGGAGATGACGAAAGCGGAAAGGTGAGAGATCTTTCCTTTACCGTGGTGGGAGAAGGTGAAGTTCCTGCAGATTTAATGGCGACGATTCAGACGAAACAGACGGATCCTTTTAAGCTTACCTACTCCGATGACCAGAATCTGTATATTGTGGTGGGATACGGTCAGCAGCAGAGCGGAGGCTACAGCATCAGCGTGAATGCCCTTTATCTGACGGAGAATTCCGTAGTCATTGACACGGAGCTTAAGGGGCCGGAGACGGGGGAGAATGGAGGAACGGAAAAATCCAGCCCTTATGTGGTGGTAAAAACAGAACTTCTGGAGAACCCGGTAGTATTTCAGTGATATGTTTTTAATATTCCTTTTTTATCCTTTTGGCGTATGATATAATGAAGCTTATGGCAGACCGGGGAGCTTTTTTAGACCGGCTGCCGCGGAAAGGATGAAGGAACATGATTTTAAAAGATATATGGCTGGATGTAAAGGCCGTGCAGGCCAGGGATCCTGCGGCACGCAGCGCTCTGGAGGTGCTTCTTTTGTACCAGGGTGTCCATGCGCTGATCCTGCACCGGTTCGCTCACTGGTTTTACCGGAAGAGGCTCTTTTTTATTGCCCGTCTGATCTCCCAGATCAGCCGGTTCTTTACACTGATTGAGATTCACCCGGGAGCGCAGTTAGGCCATGGGATCCTGATCGACCACGGCTGCGGCGTGGTGATTGGTGAGACGGCGGTGGTGGGGGACAACTGCACCATCTACCAGGGCGTCACCCTGGGCGGTGTGGGACTGAATAAAGGAAAGCGTCATCCCACTTTGGGAAACAATGTGACGGTGGGCTGCGGCGCCAAGATCCTGGGTGCCTTTGAAGTAGGCGATAACTGCTCCATTGCGGCCAATGCAGTACTGTTAAAGCCTCTGGAAGATAATGTGACGGCGGTGGGAATCCCCGCCCGTCCGGTGAAGAAGGACGGCGTGCGTCTGCCGCCCCAGAAGACAGTTCATTCGGAGGAGATTGAACGGCTGAATGAAAGGATCGCTGTTCTGGAGCGGCAGCTGGAGGAACTGAGAAAACAGATTCCTGGCAAAGCTGCAGCAGGAGAAAGTCAGGCATAACCAAAAAACTGCCCGCATACACTCTTTTATAGAAAAGAGGAAGGCGGGCAGTTTTGTTATGGAATTAATGAAAAAGCAGATACATATGAACCGGATCAAAGGCCGGGCGTCTACGCAGATCACCCTGGATGATGACTTTATTGTGCCGGACACCATGGATGATATGGCTCAGGTGCTTTTAAGCACAGGAGATATCCTTGTGGAGGCTATGAAGCCGGGTGCGGAGCGGGTGCAGATCAGAGGAAAACTGGATTTCCAGGTGCTGTACCGAAAGGAGGAGGGGGGGCTGCAGACCCTGGCCGGCTCGATCCCTTTTGATGAGACAATAAATGTCACCGGCTTAAATGACCGGGATGAGATCACCCTTACCTGGGAGCTGGAAGATCTCACTGCGGATATGATTCATTCCCGGAAGCTTGGGGTAAAGGCATTAGCAGGCTTTTTCGTCCAGGCAGAGTGTCTGACCGAAGAGACGGCTGCCGTGGATGTGGACAGGAGGGAGAATGAGGAGGAGATCCAGGTAAAGAAATCGCCTCTGGAACTGGCCTCAGCCGCTGCCAGACGCCGGGATACCTTCCGCATCCAGGAGGTATTAAATCTCCCGGCCAATAAACCCAATGTGGACCGGCTTTTGTGGCGGGAGATGGATCTTCGGGGCGTAAATATCCGGCCCATGGACGGAAGTCTTTTTATCAGCGGGGAGCTGATGATCTTTTTGCTGTATTCCGGCGAAGGGGAGAATGTTCCCGTCCAGTGGCTGGAAGAGAGCATTCCTTTTTCGGGAGAGATTCCCTTATCTCAGGCTCTGGAGGAACAGGTGCCCATGGTCCATGTGCGGCTGGCACACAGAGAACTGGAGGCGAAGCCGGATTACGATGGAGAGATGCGGGAGTTTGGAGCAGATGTGGTACTGGAACTGGATATCTGCCTTTATCAGGAGGAGGAGACGGATATCCTGGAGGATGTGTATTCCACCAAAGAAGAGTTGAAACCGGTCTATGAAACGGCAGAGTTTCAGCAGATCCTGGCAAAGAATGTGTGCAAGTGCCGGGTGGCAGAGAAGGTGTCTTTGGCAGAGCGGCGTCCGGTGCTGCAGATTCTGCGCAGCAGCGGCAGCGTAAAGCTGGATGAGGTGACGGTGGAGGAGGATAGCCTTCTGTTGGAAGGGGTGCTCCAGGTCTCCCTTTTGTATCTGACCAGCGATGACGGGGCGCCCATCCAGGCAGAAGAGGCCGCAATTCCTTTCCAGTGCCATGCGGCAGCGGCAGGAGTGGATGAAAACAGCGTGTACCAGGTGATTCCCGGGCTGGAACAGCTGACGGCAGTGATGATGGGCGGAAATTCCGTGGAGGTTAAGGGTGTGGTGAGCCTGGATGTGCTGGTGCAGGAGCCCTTAAGCCGCCAGGTAATGACCGGCCTGGAGAGCCAGCCCCTGGATTTGTTAAAACTTCAGAAGCTTCCGGGGATTGTGGGCTACATCGTTCAGCCGGAGGATGACCTGTGGAGCATCGCAAAGAAATTCCACACTACCATCGACACGGTAAGGCGTGCCAATGAACTTTCTGACGGTCCGGTAAAGCCGGGACAGAAGCTGATTCTGGTAAAAGAGATCGGGTAAGGGGGCCGGAAACAACCAGATCATGCACACAAGAGAAGAATTGTGATATACTAATAGTATCTCCGCCTGTTTTCCATGACCGGTCCGGCGGTCCCAGGGATTCTGCCGGGCCGGCATATATGGATGCCGGTGCAGCCGGGGCGGTTTTGGGGAGAAGGCAGGCTTTGGGGTATGATCCCGGGCATGCAGAGTCAGGGAGCGCATCCAGCTGGTGCTTTTTATAGATTCGGGCTTTTGCCCGGGCGGCAGCGGCGTACTGCAAAACGCCGGGCCGTTACATAGGCCTTTGCCGGAGCCGTTTGGGATGCTGCCTGGCAGAAAAGAAGAGATGGAAAGATGAGATGGAAAAGCAGCCGGCAAAAAAGCAGACCCGGCAGCCGGAGAAGACAGAAGGGACAAATGAAAAAGGGAGCAGAATAGAAGTTTAAAATGGAAGAAGAATGCAGGAATTATACGTATCTGGTCCGGTGTGCAGACGGGACCTTTTATTGTGGGTGGACCAATGATCTGGACAGGCGCATGCAGGCGCATAATGAGGGCAGGGGCGCCAAATACACCCGAAGCCGCCGTCCGGTAAAGCTGATCTACTGGGAAGAATTTTCCACCAGGGAAGAGGCCATGCGCCGGGAGGCGGCCATAAAGAAGTTAAGCAGGAAGGAGAAGGAAGCCTTAGTTTCCGGTGAGGAACGAAGTTCCCCGTGAAATAAAAAACCCCTCCAAAAGGAGGGGACGGCACTATGCAACAAACTGATACATCATCATATAATGGCAGAAACTTCCGCCCATAACAAACAGATGGAAGATTTCGTGAGAGCCGAAATTTTTATGCCGCGCGTTAAAAAGCGGAAGCTTTAGGGCGTAAATGATGCCGCCCAGGGTGTAGATCAGTCCGCCGGCCAGAAGCCAGAGAAAAGCTTCCCTGGGCAGCGCCTGTACGATGCGGGAGATAGCCAGGATGCACACCCAGCCCATGGCGATGTAAAGCAGAGAGGAGAACCATTTTGGGCAGGTGATCCACAGTGCTTTGATCAGGATGCCTGCCGCAGCGATTCCCCATACCAGCGCCAGAAGATTCCATCCGGTCCGGTCACCCAGGACAATCAGGCACACCGGTGTGTAAGTCCCCGCAATCAGGATAAAAATCATCATATGATCAAGCTTTCGCAGGATCTTATTGACCTTTGGCGAGATATCCAGGGTGTGATAAATGGTGCTGGCTGCATATAATAAAATCATGCTGACAATAAACACTGCCAGAGCAGCCAGATGGAGCCAGCCTGGTTCTGAAGCTGCCTTAACCAGAAGCGGCGTGGCGGCCAGAATGGATAAGATCATGGCAATAAAGTGAGTCAGTGCGCTTCCCGGATCTTTTACGTGAAATTTCATAAAAATAATACCTCCTTCCGAGAAATGAAAAGAAAACCATCATGGGCCGGCGGGCAGCGCTTTAGCCACCACGCAAAAATCTGTCGGCGCATTTGGCATCTTCGAATTAACAAAAACCACTACAAGTAGTTTTAAAAACTACTTGTGTTCATGTTTAATACTATACACCTATCTGCTATATTATGCAAGGGAATTTTTGAAATTGAAAAGAGGATTAAGAAAAATGTTAAAAATACTTTATGAAGATCCCCACCTGATTGTGGCGGAAAAACCCTCCGGCGTGGAGTCCCAGTCGTCCGGCGGATTCCAGCCGGACATGGTAAGCATGATCCAAAATCACATTGCGGCTCAGGCAAATCAGACGTCCGGAAAGATATGCACAGACTTATCCACAAATTGGGGAAAACTATCCACAAAGCAGGTGGAAAAGAAGGGAAAAACCGGAGCGCCTTACGTGGGAGTTATCCACAGACTGGACAAGCCTGTCCAGGGAATCCTGGTTTATGCAAAGACAAAAGAGACGGCGAAAGCCTTAAGTCGCCTGATTTCAGAGGGAAAGACGGAAAAATATTATTTTGCGGTGGTGTGTGGAAAACCTGTGGAAAAAGAGGGAACATTCGTGGATTATCTGCGGAAAGATCCTAAAAAAAATGAGTCTGCCGTTGTGGATAAGGCGGCTCCCGGGGCCAGGGAAGCCAGACTTTCCTACCAGGTTCTGGAAAGCCGCCGAATTGATGGAGAAGATCTTTCTCTGGTGGGCATCCGCCTGGAAACCGGCCGTCATCATCAGATTCGGGTGCAGTTTTCTTCTCATGGCCTGCCTCTTTGGGGAGATAACCGTTATCATCCGGATTTTCAGAACGGAAAGCGGCGGGGAAGTATTGCCCTGTGTGCGGCCGGGCTGGCATTCGTACATCCGATAACAGGAAAACGGATGGAATTTTCCATAAATCCCCGTGGAGCGGCATTCTCCTGGTTTGAAAAACCACAGGTATATTTTGCGGGAGGGGACGCATACTAAAGTTGTACAAAGGAAGTACAAATCAGAAATAGGTGAGTCCATGGGAATGCCGAATAAGAAACTGAAGAAACTTATATTCACAGCAGGAATTACGTTTGGGGTTTATGCAGTCTTTCGGTACCTGCTTCCCCTCGTAATTCCTTTTTTCATTGCTCTGGGTCTGGCGGCCCTTCTTAAACCCTGGGTGGACAGGATCCGGAAAAAGCTTTCCATTTCCCTTATGGGACGAAAATTTCAACTGCCGGCAGGACTGGTGGGGGGCGTACTTTTGCTGGCGTTCGGATGTCTCCTTGGAATCGGCCTTTATCTGGGAATTTCCAAACTGTTAAAGGAAGCACGGCTTCTTCTGGAGGATCTTCCGAGACTGATCCGGGAGGCGGATGGAATCCTTACCGGGTGGTGCCGGAGAGCGGAGGAGGTCCTGCGGCTTCCGGAGGGGCAGATGACGGAGCTTTTGCGGGATGGCTTCCGGAATCTGGGCAGCTACACAGCATCCTGGATCATGCCGTTTTTGATGGGAAGCTCCCGGGAATGGCTGCAGGCTGCGGCAAAGTTTTTCGTGTTCCTGGTGGTGGTATACTTTGGCACGGTCCTGGCACTCCAGGAAGGCGACCAGATCCGGGCATATTTCAGAAAATCCGTCTTCTGCCGGGAGTATCAGGAGATGGGGCGGATCTTAAAGGTGGTTGGAGCAGCTTACGGAAAGACCCAGATCATTCTGCTGGCAGCCACAACCGCCATCTGCATGGCAGGTCTTTTCTTTCTGGGGAATCCATATTACGGCCTTCTGGGCCTTTTGATCGGCCTTCTGGATGCCCTTCCCTTTATCGGAACGGGAACGGTATTGTTTCCATGGGCGCTGATCTGCTTTTTTAACGGCCAGGCGGGAAAGGGACTGGGGCTTTTGGCCATCTATCTGGCAAGTTATCTTCTGCGTCAGGTGACGGAGGCGAAAATGATGGGAAAGCAGGCAGGGCTTTCGCCTTTCCTTACCCTTGCGGCGGTCTATGTGGGGCTGCAGCTTTTCGGGATCCTGGGTGTGGTACTTGGGCCCCTGGGATTTCTTATTATCCGGGAATCGGTGGAGACTTAGGCGGCTGCTCCCTTTCTGGAACCAGTTGACGCATGGGGGAATCGGGACTATACTCTAAACAGAAAAAGGAAAGGTTTAAGTATATGGACTTATTTGATTATATGAGGGAACAGAACCAGGAAAAGGAGGCGCCCCTGGCCTCCAGGCTTCGGCCCAGGACCCTGGATGAGGTGGTAGGACAGCAGCATATCATAGGAAAGGGCCGGCTTTTGTACCGGGCCATTAAGGCAGATCAGCTGACATCCATTATCTTTTACGGCCCGCCGGGCACGGGAAAGACCACCCTGGCAAAGGTAATCGCCAATACCACCAGCGCTGAGTTTAAGCAGATCAATGCCACAGTAGCCGGAAAAAAAGACATGGAGGAAGTGGTAAAGGCTGCCCAGGATCTGCGGGGGATGTACGGCAGGAAGACCATTCTTTTTGTGGATGAGATCCATCGTTTTAATAAGGGGCAGCAGGATTATCTCCTTCCCTTTGTAGAAGACGGCACGCTGATTCTGATCGGCGCCACCACGGAAAATCCCTATTTTGAGGTAAATGGAGCACTTTTGTCCCGGTCGAGGATCTTTGAACTGAAACCTCTGGAGAAGGAGGATATCAAGGAACTGATCTGCAGGGCAGTCAGCGATACGGAGCGGGGAATGGGGATCTATAATGGGGTGATCGAACCGGATGCTCTGGAGTTTCTGGCTGATGCATCCGGCGGAGATGCCAGGGCGGCCCTGAATGCGGTGGAACTGGGAATCCTTACTACCGAGAGAAGCGCCGATGGAAAGATCCACATTGACCTGGATGCCGCCCAGGAGTGCATCCAGAAACGGGCGGTCCGCTATGATAAGAACGGGGATGCCCATTATGATACCATTTCCGCCTTCATAAAAAGCATGCGGGGATCTGACCCGGATGCAGCCCTTTATTATCTGGCCCGGATGCTGTATGCAGGCGAGGATATTAAATTTATTGCACGGCGGATTATGATCTGCGCTTCGGAGGATGTGGGAAATGCGGATCCCCAGGCCCTGGTTGTGGCGGTAGCTGCCTCCCAGGCGGTGGAGCGCATCGGTATGCCGGAGGCACAGATCATTCTGGCACAGGCTGTTTCCTATGTGGCTGCAGCTCCCAAGAGCAATGCGGCCTGTGTTGGGGTTTTCGATGCCATGGATGCAGTGAAAAAGGGAGCCCTTGGACCGGTGCCTGCCCACCTGCAGGATGGCCATTATAAGGGGGCCGGAAAACTGGGACGAGGTCAGGGATATCTTTACGCCCATGACTACCCGAATCATTACGTAAAACAGCAGTATCTTCCGGATGGCATGGAGGGATGCGTATTTTACCGTCCCACTTCCAATGGCTATGAAAAGGAAATTCAAAAGCATATGGATTTTATAAAAAGCCAGGAGGCCAGACGCCGGAAGGGTGAAAAAGGAGAGGATGACAGATGCCAGGCAGAAGAAAGAAATACATAGGGAAAAACCCCCACCGGATGCTGGTGATATCCTGGGATGCAGTGGGAAATCAGGACCTTGCGGCTCTGGAGACGCTGCCCCATTTGCGCAGTCTTATGGAACGGGCAGCCTGCTGCCGCAGAGTAAAGAGCGTATGCCCCAGCCTGACCTATCCGGCCCACGCAGCCATTGTCACCGGCCGAAATCCGTCTCATACGGGAATCGTAAATAATATCCGGTTCCAGCCTTTTCGAAAGGAGCCGGACTGGTTCTGGCAGAGGCGCTTTATCCGGGGAACAACTCTTTATGACCAGGCAGAGGAGGCGGGGCTTCGGACTGCTGCCCTTCTCTGGCCGGTGACGGCCGGGGCCAAGATTACCTGGAATATGCCGGAAATCTGGGCGCGGCGATTCTGGCAGAATCAGATTACAGAGTCGCTTTTTAATGGAAGCATCGGATATCAGATCGATCTGTACCGCCGTTTCGGCCGTCTGCTGGAGGGAACAAAGCAGCCTATGCTGGATAATTTTGTTCAGGCTTCTCTCCTCTGGACGCTGTCTTATTACCGGCCGGATCTGACAC
>DVKS01000164.1 GCA_018715905.1 Candidatus Caccovicinus merdipullorum
TCCATCTTCCATTCTTTATATTTTTTATCGTAATCCTCCGGGTCCGCCAGGGTCACCAGATGCCCCAGTCCCCAGGTTACCACATAATCGGTTCCCTCGATGGCGCCGTTAATCTTTTTCTGGCACTTTAAAACCCGGGCAATATCCCTTGCCACAGATGGTTTTTCAGCTAAAACTAATGATTTCATCCTTTCCTCCCTGCTTGATTCTGTCTGCAAATTCTGCCGCTATCTTAGCATAAGATGGGAAAAAAAGAAAGGGGACAGTTCTGGCTTTCCCTAGCCGTAAAGCCTTACCAGAAATTCCGTTTCAATCCGGCTTACTCCTGCCTTCAGCTCATAAACCGCTGAGGGGATCCTGGTTTTGGGCCAGAGAAGGTTTGTGTTGGGGGAAGCATGAATGACAACAGCTTTTCCCTCTCCGCTGATCACCGCGGTCTGATATCCTTCTTCCTTCTGGTCTCCCCAGAGCATCTCCACACGATCTTCCCTTAATCTTTCCTCAATCTGTCCCTGGTCGGGAATGGCTGCCCCGCAGTCATACACCAGGCATGGCGCGTCACAGGAAATCACATGCTCCCTTCGGTGGCCATTGTCTAATAAAGTCAGTCTGGTTTTTACCTTAACGCCCGGGCAGGGACTCCACTCCATCTGAATCTCCTGGTCCGACACAGACAAGGTTTCGGTAATTCCTTTTACGAACACCAGCCCGTCTTTCACCACTGCCAGCATATTGTCCGGGGCTGCTTCTTCAATCGAGTACATGGATCTGGGAACACTGAAGGCAAAACGGCTGGAATACATGAACTTGGAGTATTTTGCTTCTGTGTGCACATGCTGGTGAGGAATGGTCCTTCCGGCAACGTAAGCGTACACCTGGCCGTTAATCCGCTGCACCAGCATCTTGCCCCTGGAAATCAGGCGCCGGGGGGCAAGGGCGGGCATCAGCGCTTCCTCAAGTCTCCAGAAAGGATCATCCTCCGGCAGGGCCAGAAGGGCAAATACCTTCAGGGCCCAGTACGGCGAGCCAGGAGCGTTGTACTGCTCTGACATCAGAAGATTCGGATAACCGTAGCCAATGGTCAAAAGACCGCCGGAGTCAAAAACCGGAAGCCTCATCCAGAACCGGAGATGACGTCCAATTATGCCTTTCATCACCGCGAAGGGCAGTACCTCAAGGCCGCAGGCCACGCACATGGAAAAGAAAGAGGCCTGTGCCATCCGGTAAGTCAATGACCGCCCATAGGCCAGAGCTTCCCCCTGGTCCGCAAACCAGTATACAAATTCCTCCGCAAACTGTCTTGCCCTGTTTTTATACTCCAGGCATCGGTCCGGATCTTCCTTCTCCATAAACCGCACATAGATCAGGCTGTAATAATGAAAAGCAAAAGACACATAATAATCCTTCTCCCCGTTCTGCCCGTCCAGATACCAGCCATCTCCCTGATAGCAGGATTCAATATAGTCCAGATATTCCTGAAGTTTTTCCGGATGGTAGTGCATCCCCCTCTCCTTCAGGGCCACATTGACAAGAATGGCAAAAAACATCCAGTTGCAGGGGGGAAGGGCATAATGGTTAATGCCGTCCAGCCATGCCGCCAGATTTTTCTTCTCCTGCTCCCCTAAAGGATCCCAGACAACCTGCGGAGTTATTAACAGCCCCCAGGAAAGAGCTGCCATTTCCACAAACCGCTGGTCCACATCATGAACATCTCCCCAATACTGAGGGCCTTCCGGGTCTGTTCCCGCTGCCAGGCCCTTCTGATAAATCTCTTCAAAAACACCGGTGCGGCTTCCCCCAGCCCACAGAGGAACCAGCCCCCACAGCGGCCGGAGGAAGGCCTCCGCCCACTGGGCCTCCTTCTCGTAAACCGCGGCGGATGCCCCCAGCTCCAGTCTGGCCCCGCAGCGGGCAAAATGGGGAATCAGAGGCCTTAACAATTCCAGCAGAAGCTCCTCATAGTCCTGCCTGGAGCGCAGGGACCGGGTTTTTTCTGCTTCTTCTCCTGTATTGATCATATTTTCATTTTCCTCCTTTTCATTACCAGATCAGAAAATCATTTCCCATCATCCGCATCTGCGCTTCCAGCAGGAAATAATCTGCATAGATCAGATCCGTCTGCTTATCGCCGCCGTGATAATCTACCTTGCAGCCCTGGATAATGGAATCCTTATCCAAATCCCAGCAGCCGCAATGCCCGGCAATGGAGCGAACCAAAAGCCCGGCCTGCTCCCGGAAAATCTCTCCTTCTCTCCCCTTCACATGACCGCTCAGTTCCAAAAGGCCGCAGGCGGCGCACAGTCCGGCAGAAGCATCGGTGTACGGCGGATTCTCCGGCTGCCGGAAATCACAGGGCGGAACATATCCGGTTACGGCGCACTGAGAAATAAAATAATGGGCAGCCCGTTTTGCCGTATCCAGATATGCCTGGTCTTTGGTATATCGGTAGCTCAGGGCAAAGCCGTAAAGAATCCAGGAAAGTCCCCTCGACCAGCAAGAATCCGCCCCATATCCCTGACCGCCTCGGATTTCCAAAAGCTCTCCCGTATCCGGGTCCAGGCAGGCAATATGACCGCTGGAGCCATCCGGCCTGACCAGCGTTTTCATTACAGTATCGGCGTGAAATTTTGCAATATAATAAAACCGTGGATCATTCAGCTCACTGGAGGCCCAGTAAAGCAGCGGGATATTCATCATGGAATCCACGATAATCCAGCCGGTACAGTCTTCCCCTTCTTCCACGCATTCCGGATTCCAGGCCCGGATAAATTTGCCCGCCGGATTGTATCTTCCTGCCAGTATACTGGCCGCCAGCAGTCCTTTTGCCCTTGCTTCCTGGTTCCCGGTAAGACGGTAATTGGCTACCGCGCTGTGAAGCCACATGAAACCAGTGTCATGGTGAAGTCCGGTAAAGCCGTAAAGAGCCTTGTCCAGCCGTCTCTCCACCGCCTCAGCCCGCTTTCTATACTTCTCTTCCCCTGTGGCATGGTACATTTTCCAGAGAATTCCGCACCAGAAACCATTGGTCCACCAGTAAATATCTTTTTCCCCGTAATCCGTCTGATACCGTCCACCTTCCGTTATGTAGGGAATCTTTTCTCCCATCCGTTCAAATTCCGCCTCAATTTTCCGGGTTGTTTTTTCATAAAGTTCTTGAATCCAATTTTCCATGACTTCCTCCTGTTTTCTCCGATATAGCGGCTGTTTGCCGGGCTTATAACCGAAAAAGACCAACGCTAATGATTGGCAAAAAAAGCGCCGCACTCTAAGAGCTGATGTTCAGCACATCGAATGCGGCACTTTTTTAATGTCGAAATATATGTTTTTGTAATCTCTGAATTTACGGCCCTACTGCCGCACCTTAATATGCACCTCTCTCAGCTGCATCTCTGTCACCTCTCCCGGCGCTCCGCACATGAGATCCTGGGCGTTTCCGTTCATGGGGAAGGGGATGATCTCCCGGATATTCTCCTCGTTCCGCAGGAGCATGATCATCCGGTCCACTCCCGGCGCCATGCCGGCATGGGGCGGGGCGCCGAACTGGAAGGCATTATAGAGAGCACCGAATTTTACCTTCAATTCCTCTTCCGAATATCCGGCAATCGCAAAGGCCTTCACCATAATATCCAGATCGTGGTTGCGCACTGCACCGGAAGATAATTCCACACCGTTGCATACAATATCGTACTGGTACGCCAGGATATCCAGGGGATCCTTGGTGTTAAGTGCCTCCAGTCCTCCCTGAGGCATGGAGAAGGGATTATGGGTAAACACGATCTTCTTTTCCTCCGGATCGTACTCGTACATGGGAAAGTCATTGACGAAGCAGAACCGGTATGCATTCTTCTCGCACAGATCCAGGCGTTTTCCCAATTCCGTGCGGATCTGTCCGGCCAGCAAAGCCGCACGCTCTTCCTTATCGGCGATAAAGAAGATGGTATCTCCCGGCTTCAGTCCGGCGATTTCCGCCATTTCTCCCTTAAACTCTTCCGGGATAAATTTATCGATAGGACCCTTATAGCTCATATCCTCCCCTACCTCCAGATACCCCAGTCCGCCCATGCCAATGGAGACGGCAAACTTAAGAAGCTTTTCATGAAAGCCCTTGGACATCTCCGCATGGACCCGGATGGCCCGGACTGTCCTTTTGTGGAAAGGCTTAAAGGTACATTTCTGAAAGAAATCCGTCACATCCACAATCCGCAGGGGATTCCTCAGGTCCGGCTTATCCGTGCCGAATTCCAGCATGGCCTGCTTATAGCTGATCACCGGGTAGGGACCCTCCGTAACCTGACTTCCCTCCGGCGCAAATTTCTTAAAGGCCGCCGTCAGCACTTCCTCGCCGGCCCGGAACACATCCTCCTGGGTGGCAAAGCTCATCTCAAAATCCAGCTGATAAAATTCACCTGGAGACCGGTCGGATCTGGCATCCTCATCCCGGAAGCAGGGAGCGATCTGGAAGTATTTATCAAAGCCCGATACCATCAGGAGCTGCTTATACTGCTGAGGCGCCTGGGGCAGGGCGTAGAATTTTCCTTTATGTCTGCGGGAGGGCACGATGTAATCTCTGGCCCCCTCCGGAGAGGACGCACACAGGATCGGCGTCTGGATCTCCAGAAAGCCCATCTCCGTCATCTTCTGACGCAGAAAACGGATCACCTGGGAGCGGAAAATGATATTGTCTTTTACCTTGCGGTTTCTTAAGTCCAGATAGCGGTATTTTAACCGCAGATCCTCCCTGTTTTCTTTGGAAGTCATAATCTCAAAAGGCAGTGTCTGGCGCACCCGGCCCAGGATTTCCACCTGGTGAGCCTCCAGCTCGATGGTTCCGGTGGGAATCTTCGGATTATAGGTGTCGGCATCCCGGTGCTCCATCTTTCCTTCGATGCTGACGCAGTCCTCCTTTACCAGACCTTTCAGCAGACTGGTGTCCCGCATGACTACCTGCAGCACGCCATACATGTCCCGAAGGTCTACGAAGGATACACCGCCGTGATCCCGGATATTCTCCACCCATCCGGCCACCTTCAGAGTTTTTCCCACATCTTCTTCTCCTAATTTGTCAATGGTTCGGTCACGGTAAATGTTTGATTTGTTCATAAGCTCCTCCTTCAAATGGGATTTCCAGTATGTGCTGTCCGGGACGGGCGGCTGAAGTTTTCGAACAAAATTTTCTGTTAAATAAAAAAACCGCCCGTCCTGAACAAACGCTCAGGACGAACAGTCTATATGTCCGCGGTACCACCTGAATTACTGTCTTGCAGTCTCTCACTGGTTGAAAAACCTTGCTGTATATCGCACAGCGCTCGGCTCCCTTACTGCCCGCCTCTTCCCAGTTCCGGCTTCCGCGCTCATCGCGCTGCGCCGTCTTTGCTTTCGCCGGTTCCTTAAGGCAGGGTTCTGTTCGCAGCTGTTAGAGTGTTATTCACGCAAATTCACTTTGCGAAGTTCTCACTGTCCTTCACTCACTGGGAACGATAAGATGCGCTACTTCTCTCCGTCATCGCCATTGCACAGATTATAGCGTGAGTGTTTTTCAATTGTCAATGGCAAAATCAAGATTATTTAAAAATTCGAATCCAATCCCTCAAAATCCCTGCCTTTTTTCGGCGTTCTCTTAACAATCTTAAGTTTCCAGGTCCTTATCCCTTCACTGCGCCGGCCGCCACACCCTTTATGATGTGCTTCTGACAGGAGAGATAGAAGATAATGACGGGAATTACTGCTAGGATCAGCGCCGCCATAATGGCTCCCATATCCACCCGGCCGTAGCTTCCCTTCATGTACTGAATAGCGATAGAGATAGTCTTATATTTATTCAGATCCAGCACCAGGTACGGCAGGAGGAAATCGTTCCAGATCCACATAGTCTCAAGGATTCCCACAGAAATATAGGTGGGCTTCATGATGGGAAGCACCACTGAAAAGAAAGTCTGAATCGGCGTACAGCCGTCGATCAGGGCCGCCTCCTCAATCTCCAGAGGAATGGATTTGACGAAGCCGCAGAACATAAACACCGCCAGCCCCGCACCGAATCCCAGATAAATGATCATGATTCCCCAGGGGGTATTTAAGCCCGTCCGGTCCGCTACCAGAGAGAGGGTGAACATAACCATCTGAAATGGCACCACCATGGAAAACACACACAGAAGGTACAGCATCCGGGTAAAACCCGTCTGCACCCGGGTAATGTACCACGCGCACATGGAGGTACAGAGCAGGATCAGCAGCACCGATCCCACCGTGATAAACACGGTCCAGCCAACCGACTCCAAAAGTCCGTATTTATCAATGGCTGTCACGTAATTTTCCAGGCCGTTCCAGGTCTTTTCCGATGGAAGGATAAAAGGCTGCTTATTGATATAAATTTTTTTCTTAAATGAGTTCATGAGCACAATCAGGATCGGCGTAATGTAAATCAGTCCCAGCACAGTAAATATACAGGTTCCTGCCGTACTCCACATACTTTTCCGCTTCATCACTGCTGCACCTCCTTGGATCGGGTTGCTTTTAACTGGATCATACTGATGGCCACCACAATCACGAAGAAGATAACCGCCTTGGCCTGGCCCACACCTTCCCAGCCGGTACGTCCGTAAAAGGTATTAAAGATATTTAATGCCATCATCTCCGACATCTTGGAGGGCTCGCCCGCCGTCAGAGACAGGTTCTGATCGAAAAGCTTGAATCCGTTGGTAAGAGATAAAAACATGCAGATGGTGATGGACGGCATCATCATGGGGATGGTTACCTTAAAAAGCCTCTGGATCCGGGTGGCGCCGTCGATCTGGGCCGCCTCCGTCACATCCCCCGGTATGGCCTGCAGTCCTGCAATATAGATGATCATCATATAGCCGATCTGCTGCCAGCTCACCAGGATGATCAGGCCCCAGAATCCGTACCATTCGTTTAAGGCCAGGGCCGTGCTGTAGTGAGACAGGATTCCGTTAAAAATCAGCTGCCAAATATAGCCCAGCACGATTCCGCCGATCAGGTTGGGCATAAAAAAGATGGTTCTGAAGATATTGGTTCCCCGCATCTCCTGGGTCAGCGCCGCCGCCAGGGCAAAGGCGATCACATTGATCACCGCCAGCGATACCGCTGCAAAAAGAGCCGTATACCAGAAAGAATGACGGAACACCGTATCCTGAAACGCCTTTACATAATTGGACAGTCCCACAAAATGCGCATCGGTAACTGTGGTGAATTCACAGAACGACAGCCCGATTCCCATGACAAAGGGAATGATAAAGCCGAGAATAAACGCGCAGAAGGTAGGAAGCACAAAGATCGGCATATAACGTTTCATCGCTTTTTCCATAAAAAGCCCTCCTCTTAAAAAGCGGCGTTCAGACTGTTTTCTGCCCGCCGCTTCCTGCTTATATCCTGTTTGCTGCTTTTTCGCGGAATTACTTGGATGCCGCTGCTTCTGCGGCCCAGCCGTCCACGAACGCCGTCACTACCTGCTGCCATTTCTCATCGGTCTGATCTGCGGCATAAGCGGTAAGAGCAGAGCCTACGCCATTTTTCCACTCCTCAGAAGGCATGGTGGAGAATACCCAGGTTACCGGAGTCTTTCCTTCTTCCAGGTACTTATTGGCCTCATTTACCAGAGTGTTTTCGGATTCCAGATTGGACTTAAAGGGAATGACAAATCCCATATCCTTACACATGGCCTCTACGCCTGCATCAGAAGTCACACACCAGTACATAAAATCCAGGGTAGCCTGAATATCTTCCGGAGCAGCCTTTGCATTTACGCACCAGTAGTTCTCTGTTCCGGTGCAGACGCCCTGATTTTCCTCGCCGTCAACGCCGATGTAGATAGGAAGGATTCCCAGGTTCTCATCTCCTACATCTGCGATGTTGTTGTACTCCCAGGTACCGTTCTGATAAAATACTGCATCTTCCATCACGAAATCTGCCGTAGCGTCATCTGCCGTCTTGGTAGAAATCTCCGTAGGCGCGCATACCGCGTTATTAATGTACAGATCCCAGATCTGGCGGTAATTGTCCAGATAGGTTCCCTTGATGGCGTCTGTATTGTCGATGCCTTCATCCTTGTACTCGTAGTAAATGGGGATGTTGGCCAGATGGGTCTTGAATCTCCAGTCGGAGGAGCCGTCCATGCCTGCCGAGGTAAAGGCGGAGAATCCAAGTTCCTCTTTTCTGCTGGTGATATCTTCCGCTACCTTCTTAAGGCTCTCAAAATTGGTAATGTCCGCTGCAGTGTATCCGGCTTCCTCTAAAAGGGCCTTATTGTAAATAATTCCGTAGTTTTCCACTACATAGGCAATGCCTGCCATCTTGTCTCCGTCCATGAGCGCAAAGCTGTCGTTTGTCAGCTCACCGGCAATGTCCGAACCGGTCAGATCGTAACAGTAATCCTTCCAGCTGGCCAGTCCCACCGGACCGTTTACCTGGAAGAGAGTCGGCGCATCGGTCTTTGCCATCTCGGATTTCAGGGTCTTTTCGTACTCACCGGAAGCTGCCGTAAGAACCGTCACCGGAACGCCGGTCTCCTCTGTGTAGGTTTTGGCCAGCTCCTGCCAGTACTCGTCTGCCTCCGGCTTAAAGTTCAGATAATAAACAGAACCTTCTGCCGTCTCGCCTGCCTCCGCCGCTGCAGAGACCGTCTCTGCGCCTCCATTTCCGGAAGCATTGCCGGAGGATGAATCTCCGGAAGAAGAGCTTCCGCAGCCTGCTGCCAGCCCTGCCGTCATCGCGCCTGCCAGTAAAACCAGTAATGCTTTTCTTTTTTTCATATCGTCCCTCGCCTTTCTGAAAACCTTTTTGCTTGTTTTCTGTGTTCTGGGACTATTATAGCAGGGCGCAGAAAAGACCGATAACAAATACAAAACCTGGACTATCAAAAAAAATACCTTGTTTTTTACTGCTCTTCCAGAAATCTTCTGATGCTTTCATCCTCCATTTCCGTAAACTCCTCCGGGCTGATCTTCCCGGCAATCAGTTCCGGCAGCGCTTCTGCCAGAGTCTCCTCCTGGAGAATGGAATTCCACTTTACCTGATAGTTGGGCACCAGTTTCGGATTGTTTTTATATGCCTGGATATAATCCCGCTCCGCCGGGATAAGTGCTTCCCCCTCCCTGGCAAACAGCGCTTCCCGCTTTTCCATATCCAGCCGTGTCCGAAGCTTAAAAAGAGCCGCAGCACCTTCCTTTACCTCATGACTGTAACTGGACACAATGGCCCATCCAAACGTCTCCGGCGATGAGATCAGCCGGTTTTCCGGGAACGGGGCAAACCGGGTCTTTTCCTGCCACCCCTCCGGGATCTGGTCCATCATCCAGTAGCCGTTTGGGATCATCGCCGCCTTTCCCGAGAAAAAATTTTCGTAAGATACATCAAAATCCGAGTACAGCGCATCCTCTGTTGTATAGGAAAACAGCCGTTTCAGGGTCTCTGCAATACGGACACCGGTTTCATTCTGGTACGTCTCCGGATAAAGCTGTTTCATAAATTCCTCGCCCTCTGCCGTGGACGCCGCCTCCGCCGTGGCTAAAAGCATAGGAGCCCAGGCTGTCCCCTCCGTGTGAAGAGCCAGAGGCGTGACCCCATGGCTTTTCAGCTTCTCACAGCAGTCCCAGAACTCCTCCCAGGTTTCCGGAAAGCGCCAGATCCCCGCCTGGGCAAACAACTCCTCATTCCAGAATATACCGGAACAGGAAAACGCCGCAGTGCTGATGGGACCCAGATAGATTTTTCCGTCCTCCTCGCTGCAGGATTCCAGGACGGAAGGCTCGATCATAGCCTTCCACTCTTCATCTCCGTAAATCAGCGGAGTCAGATCTTCGATCCTCTCATCCTGAATCATCATATCATAAAAGGCCGGAAGCATACGCAGGTCCGTAATTACCGCCGGAAGGGTATCGGTTACATTCTGACGTTTCAGATTCTGCCGGTACTCCTCCTCCGTCTCCATGATCCATTCCACATCCGCCTGCCAGGTTCCCTCATAAGTTTCATTAAAGGTATTGATCAGCTCTTCCTCATTCCGGATTCCCGTGGAAGAATCCACGATCAGGATTACGGGGATGCTGACTTCCCCGCTGTCTGCCTCTGTATATTCCGGATTCCCGGCACAGCCTGTAAGCATGGCAGCAGAAAGAAAAAGGAGGGCTGCCATGCTGCCGATCCCTGCGCCATTTCTTCCTTTCCCTGCATTCTGTTTATTCTTCGTCATCCTCTGCCCTTTCTCCTCCCGGTATCCTGATGGTGCAGCTGGTTCCTTCTTCTTCTGCCTTAAAGAAAAGTCCCGCCTGGTCCCCGTACTTAAGCCGCAGCCTGGTGATGATATTTACCACCCCGTAGCCGTGTTTTTTATCCGGGAAACAGGTTTTTAACCGGGAGACCGCCATGCCGTTCATCTCATTGATCTTCTTTTCCATCTCTGCTTCTATGGGCGTGCCGTTATTATACACGGTAAGGTATAATACCTGGTCCTCCTCCCTTACCGAAATCCGTATCTGTCCGCCTTCAAAAATATCCTGAAATCCATACTTCACCGCATTTTCTACCAGGGGCTGCAGAATCAGCTTCAGCACTCTGGTTCTGGATGCATCCACCTGGCAGTCAATCTCATAGGAAAACAGATCTACATTGCGGATCTGCTGGATTTCCATGTAACTTTTCACATTTTCCAGTTCATCTTCCACCGTCACAATCTCGCTGCCTTTGCTTAAGGACAAACGAAGATAGCGGGAAAGGGCCTGAATCATCCGCATGGTTGTTTCCTCCCGGTTAATCCGGGCCAGCATATAGATGGTATCCAGGGTATTATAAAGAAAATGAGGGTTGATCTGGCTGATCAGCATATTTAACTCCGCCGTGCGAAGTTCCCGCTCCTGGTCTTTAATCTCCTGAAGCAGCTGCTTAATGTTGCTTACCATCTCATTGTAAGAACGGCCGATCTCATCCAGTTCCGTGTTGGTGTGGAGTTCAATGGTCCGCTCAAAATTCGTCCCGTCGAATTCCGTCATGGCCTCCTTTATCTCCTGGATGGGCTTTGTAAAACGCTTGGAAAAGTAAATACTTAAGATCACCGCCGCGCCGATCACCAAAAGGTAGATTCCTCCAAGAACGAAAAAAACCGGGATCAGCTCCTGGTTTAACACCCTGGCCGGCACAAAGGAAAATACCACCAGACCGCTGTCTGCCTCCCTCCAGGCACTCAGCACGCCGCCTTTCACCGGCTCACCGGCCAAAAACAGTCCCGCTCCTTCCGTTCCGGCAATCTTCTCCGTAATTTCCTGATGGATTTCTTCTTCCTGGAAATCCCTTTGAGAAAAGGAGGGATCCCTTGGGGCCGTCCCGCGGGAAACCGCTTCCGCAAAAGTTTCGTCCGGCGAGGAAAAGAAGCAGAACTGTCCCCTCTCATCCAGGATCCCCACTGCCGCTTTCAGATTCTTCTCCCGCCCCTGGTCCGCAATCTCCTCAAAAAGAGCCTTGTCCATCTTAAAAAAGAGCATTCCCGGCTCATGGGCGTAATCCATGCTTCTTACATACCGCCCGATAAAAAGTGCGTCGCGGCCTGTTCCAAACAACGTATCCTTCGTCCAGAACCACTGAGTCTTAGCATATTCCAGGCCCAGGTATTCGCGAAATCCGCTCTTTTCAATATCTTCATAGGTTACATTGGAATAGGACCGGCTGTATACATTCCCTTTATTATCTGCATAGCAGTAATCAGCCACATATTCCAGGCCAATGTAGGCAAAGTATTTGCTCAGAGCAATGTGGTTCACCTCTTCCAGCCCCTGACTCTGAAGGCTTTTCTGTACATCCTCATAAAGAATGCATTCCGCCGTAGCCTCATCGCTTTTCCGGCACAGATTCTCCAGGGCAAGGCCCATCTTCTCTGTAGTAAATTCGTACTGATCCACCACCGCCTGCGTCAGACGCCGCTTCACACTCAGCACTACCCCCAGACTGGAAAGGAGCAGGGCGAGGCCTAAAAGGGCGATGGTGTATTTCAGATACCGTTTCTGGATTCCTGACCGTTTCTTGTGTTTTATCATGAGTGATATTCCTTTTTATATTCACTGGGGAGTTTTCCGGTGTACTGTTTAAACAGGTGGGAAAAATAAGACAGATTATGGATCCCCACTGCATCACAGATCTCCCCGATACTGCCGTTCCCCGCTTCCAGAAGCTTCCTAGCCTTCTCCATCCGCTGCTGCATCAGATACTTTTTAAACGTCATGTGAAAGGTATTCTTAAACACCCGTCCGAAATAGACCGGATTCAGGTAAATATGTGCCGCCACAGATACAATGGACAGATCCTCATCCTGAAGATGCTCATCGATATACGCCACCGCTGCAGACATATACTCCTTAAAATACCGGGTCTCATCCTGCTCCGCCGCTTTCTGCCGGGCCTCTGCCGCACTGCATAAAATTTTATAGCACACATCCACGGCTCTGGCTGCGTTCAGTTCCTGAAGGTGATAATAATAATTCTGAAATTTCTCCTTGATCTCATCCGTCAGACCGTACGTGTCCCGAAGCATAAATTCCGTTTTCACCATAAGTCGGTGCAGATCGCTGCACTGCTGCTCTTCATCATCCGGAAGACTGTAGATAAACTGAACGAAGGCTTCTTTCAATGCCTTCAGGCTGTTCTTCCGAAGGGCATTGATGATGAGATTCTCGCTGTCCTCATAAAGACCGGCAGGTTTTCCCTCACTGACTTCCACTTCCTCCGATGCGGTGAAAGCGCTGGCGCCGGACACACTTGCCAGGTGAAACAGGCTCCTGGCTTCTGCAGCGCTCCTCTTTATCCCGGCGATTCCCTTGTAAGGCTTGGAAATCGCAGCTGCCACCGGGCTCTTTTCTTCCTTCTTCACCCGCTCCAAAAGTCCCTTTAATTCCCGGACTGCGCCGTTGTCAGATGTCCGGATCACAAAAAGACAGCCCTCTCCCTCACTCTCTGACTTCCAGAAAATATACCGGTTTCCAATGGCCTCCTCCAGATGTTTTAACACGGCAAAACGGGAAGCTTCATATTCCAGGGAATTGGTAATCTTATAAGACAGGTCGATATCCACGCATACGCCAATGAAATATTCGTCATTTCCCGGCATCTCCCCGAGTGTCCGAAAGACCTCCTCCACCTGCTCTTCGGGAATCCGGTTCTGTATGTATTTCTGTATCACCAGCTGGAGAAAGCTTATCCGGTCTTTTACCATCAGTTTTTCCCATCTCTCATACCGCTCTTCATTTTCCAGCTGTTCCATACACACCTTATAGGCGCTCTGCATAGTCTCCCGGAGCTTCTCGTCCTCGATGGGCTTTAACAGGTAGGCAAATGCCCCCAGATCACAGGCCTGCTGGGCATAATCAAAATCCCGGTATGCACTCAGCACGATGAACAGGCATTCCAGATCTGTTTTCTGGATCTCTTCCATCACCATCAGGCCGGTGATCTGCTTCATCCGGATATCCGTAAGCACCACATGAGGCCTGGTTTCCTTAATCACCCGGATAGCCTGCTCTCCGCTCTGGGCCGTGCCCGCTACCTTAAATCCCATTCCCGCCCAGTCATAGGTTTCCAAAAGCCCCTGCAGCAAAATCGGCTCATCATCCACAATAACCAGCTTTAATAATTTCATCATACTCCTCTTCCATCCGTCTTTACCTTGAAAGTCCTGCCGCCGAATAGGCGGCGTTAATTCAGGGATGCCAAATGCGCCGCCATAACTTCATGGGATGATTGTCCATTCGATGCCGGCGCATGAAGGCTTATACTGATTTTAAGTCTTTTCCCGTGGATGCTTTAACAAAAACCATACACTCCATGCAAAAAAATAAACAAATCCTCTCCGGGTTCGATCCCCTTATTTCTTTACATAAGGCCGCACATACTTCCTTTCTCCGAAAATCAGATATTCCTTACGGTAATTCCCCCACCAGGTACTGCGTTCTTCCTTTGGACCGGTAAAATAAAACGTAGAAAATAACATTTCCGTCTCGTTCAGTCCCGCCGCAATGGAAAGAAGGTCCTTTTCCAGAGGAAAAATCACCTCTCCCGGCCTGCTGCGCCCTTTCAGATCAGAAAGGTATCGTTTCTCCTCCTCACTTAACACCCCAAGGATCTTCTCCCTTGCTTCGGATTCCAGCTGGAAATAATAAAAATCACAAAAGGCCCGCCCAGGTCCCATATCCTTCATTTTCTTTTCTGCAGCCAGGCAGGCCGCTTTTTTATCCATCCTGCAGCTTTCCCAGAAGTACCGTTCCGGATTTTGCATGCCCTGAGAAATATTCTCAAAATAAATGACACCAAGCGCTTTCAATTCCTCCGGCCTCATATTTTCCCTCCCCTGAACATAAAAATCCGGCAGAACACACCTTCGTCTTCATGTGTTCTGCCGGTCACGGTGAAAAAAATGGACCCGATGGGATTCGAACCCACGGTCTCTGCGTTGCGAACGCAGCGCTTTCCCAGCTAAGCTACGAGCCCGTCCTGAGTATTATAACTCTAAATTTCGGCTAATACAAGCAATTTTTTGCCGATTCGGATATTTTCGCGCCTTCCTGAGCTGCTGCGATTTTCTTCCTGCCCCTTCCCTTCTGTGTACAAGTCTTGACGCCTTCCCCGATGTCCCGTATACTGAAACCATGGAAAGTACAAAGACGATTTACGATATTGCAAAGGAAGCCGCCTATGTGATCGAGCAGGAGCTGACACGACGGGGCTATACCTGCATTACCTTAAGTACAAGACCGGATCCCGAGCGAAAAGCCGAATGCATCCGTATTCTGGAGCAGCGTTGGGCAGAAGGCGCAGCCCTCATGGGTTCCATGTTTGGGACTGAGAGCGTGGAAGAAAGCATTCGCGAACACCTTCCCCATGTGCCCATCGCCATGGCAAACGGCTGGCTGGATCTGCCCAATGTGTATGCCGTCCTTGCTGACGAAGCACACGGCGTAGAACAATGTGTGGAGCTCCTGGCAAAGCAGGGCAGGAGACGCCTGGCTTTTGTAGAGGATCTGGATACCCCTTCCAACAGCAGCAAAAAACAGGGCTTTCAGACTGCCATGCTGCAGCTTATGACAGTCTGCAGATCAATCAGGAAAGGAAAATAATTATGAGAATCCCATACGAAACAATGGTAAATGAATTTAAGCGGGTATTAATGAAATACGGTTTTGAAGAAAGCCGCGCCCAGGATGCGGCAGTTATCTTTGCCGAGAATTCTCTGGCCGGAGTCTACTCCCACGGCTTAAACCGGTTCCCCAGAGTAATCGAATATCTGAAAAAGGGCGAAATCGACCCGAAAGTGCAGGCTGAATGTGTGCTTTCCATAGGAGCCTTTGAGCGCTGGGACGGCCATCGGGGATTCGGCCCCTTAAATGCCAAACTGGCCATGGACCGGGCAGTGGAGCTGGCAAAACAGTTCGGCATCGGCATCGTCGCTCTGGGAAACAACAATCACTGGATGCGGGGCGGAAGCTACGGCTGGCAGGCCGCCGACCAGGGCTGCATCGGCATCTGCTGGTCAAACACCTGCCCCAACATGCCTGCATGGGGCGGCATTGACCGTAAGATCGGAAATAACCCCCTGATCTTTGCCGTTCCCAGAAGCAATGGCGAACACGTTGTCATTGACTGCGCCGTATCCCAGTTTTCTTACGGGAAGCTGGAGGACTGCCGGTTAAAGGGAATCTCCCTTCCTGTTCCCGGCGGTTATGATACCAAGGGAAATCTGACCACGGACCCGGCGGAAATCGAAAAGACCCGCCGTGTGCTTCCCATGGGGTACTGGAAAGGAAGCGGAATCTCCATCGCCCTGGACCTGATCGCCACCATACTCTCCAACGGAAATTCCGTGCACAAGATCGGCACCTTCGGAGATGAAGTGGGCCTTACTCAGATCATGATCGCCATTGATCCCGGAAAAGCAAATTCCACGGAGCTGACTGATCAGATCGTCAATGACATTATTAATGACGTAAAGACCTCTGTCCCGGAAAAGGAAGGCGGACAGGTTTATTATCCCGGAGAACTGGCACTAAAAAACATGCGGGAAAATATGGAACTGGGCATTCCGGTTATTGAAGAAAAGTGGAATCAGGTTCTTGCCATGTAAAATATAACCGCTATCTGCCGGATAGCGGCGTCACATTTATCCGGGCCGTTCCACATCAGAATTTGACATTCGCCTGATTCCATGTTACCCTTACTCTGATGGTCTGCCGCCGGATAGGCGGCATGTATTCAGGGATGCCAAATGCGCCGCCAGACTTTCATGGGATAACTGGTGCGTCGCCCGCCGGCGCATGATGGTTTTCTGTTCATCTGTCCACCCCGGAAGGCCGGAAACGGCCTTCCTTATTGTTCAGAAAAGAGGTAATCGTCATGGAACTGCTTCAGCTTCGCTACTTTCTTGCCGCCGCCGAGTATCAGCATATCACCCGTGCGGCAGAACATCTGCAAATCGCACAGCCGGCCTTGTCCCAGGCCATCCACCGTCTGGAAACGGAACTTGGCATGCCTTTGTTTGAACGGAAAAGCCGGAGCATCGTGCTGAATGATGCCGGAAAACTTCTCCAGAAACGCCTTCTTCCCATCATGGATGCTCTGGACCGGATTCCGGAAGAGCTTCAGGAATACCGTTCCCAGACTGCCCACACCATTCACCTTCGGATCCTGGCGGCCTCTGCGCTGATCACCAACCGGATCATCGCCTACCGTGCCCTGCGGCCGGATGTAAACTTCCAGCTTTACCAGGCAGAGACACACGCCTCCTATGATCTGTGCGTTTCCGCAGTCCGGGCAGACCGGAAGGAAGAGCAGTCTCCCGATGATATGATTATGCTGGAAGAAGATCTTTATCTAGCTGTTCCGGCCAACTCGCCTTTCGGCAGGAAAGATTCTATCCGCCTTTCCGAAACAGGCAATGCAGGCTATATCTGCCTGGCCGGCTCCCGCCCCATCCGCCAGATCAGCAACAGCTATTTTGCGGAAGCAGGAATTTCTCCCAGAATCATTTTTGAAAGCGACACCACCGAGTCCGTCCGGAATCTGATCGCGGCAGGAATTGGCATCGGATTCTGGCCTCAGTACTCCTGGGGGCCTCTCACCGGTGAATTCGGCCCCCTGGCTCCCGGCTCTCCGGTAAAGCTCCTTCCCATCACCGGCCAGATCTGCAGACGCCAGATTATTCTCAAATGCTCCCCTGAGGTAAGAGAGAATCCGGTGGTCATGGACTTCTGCCGTTTTCTGGTAGAAAATTCCCACTGGCTGTAAAATCCTTTGCCGGCAGGCAAACGCTTCACATGAGACAGGGCAGCCTGCTCCCTTCCGGAGTTTGGCTGCCCTGTCCGATATTCTATATGTTCTTATATTCGCTTTCCCGCTTTCCCTTAAGCCGGGCAATGGCCCGCACCATGGAAGCCTGGGACATCTTAAATTCCCGGAGACTCTGCTTCTGGCGCATCTGTTCTTCAGCACGCTCCAGAGCCTGTTTGGCCCTGACTTCGTCAATATCCTCCGGCCGTTCTGCAGTATCCACGATTACGGTCACACGGTTATTGGCTACCTGAACGATACCCAGCCCCACAACAGCCTTCCGCCACTGTCCATTGCTCTCCGGTGTCCGGAAGCGCAGCTCACCTTCCTGTATGGCAAGGATCATGGCCTCCCGGTGGGGAAGGATCCCCACCTCACCGTCATGGGCCGGAACCACCAGAGCCTCGCAGCTTCCGTTAAAAAACACATGATCGCTGGCTACGATCTTAAGCCAGAATGTCGACATAATCTTTAGCTTTCCTTTCTTTCCATTGACTTTGCTTTCTCGATCACATCATCAATGGTTCCCACATTAAAGAACGCACCTTCAGGATAATCATCCATCTCTCCGTCAATAATGGCCTTAAAGCCCCGGATCGTCTCCTTCACCGGCACATATTTTCCCGGCACGCCGGTAAAGTTCTCCGCCACGTGGAATGGCTGGGACAGGAAACGCTGGATCTTTCTGGCACGGCTTACGGTCAGCTTATCCTCCTCAGAAAGCTCCTCCATACCCAGAATGGCAATAATATCCTGCAGTTCCTTGTATTTCTGAAGCATCTGCTGTACCTTGTTGGCTACCTCGTAATGCTCCTTTCCCACTACATCCTCCTCCAGGATACGTGAGGTGGATTCCAGCGGATCTACTGCCGGGTAAATTCCCTGCTCCACAATCTTACGGGAAAGTACCGTAGTGGCATCCAGATGGGCAAAGGTGGTGGCCGGAGCCGGGTCTGTCAGGTCATCGGCCGGCACATAAACAGCCTGTACGGAAGTAACGGAACCGTTCTTTGTGGATGCAATCCGCTCCTGCAGCTCACCCACATCCGTAGCCAGCGTAGGCTGATATCCAACTGCAGATGGCATTCTTCCCAGAAGGGAAGATACCTCTGATCCAGCCTGAACAAAACGGAAAATATTATCGATGAAGAGAAGTACGTTCTGATTCTTCACATCGCGGAAATACTCTGCCATGGTCAGTCCCGTTTCTGCCACCCGCATACGGGCTCCCGGCGGCTCGTTCATCTGACCGAACACCAGCGCCGTCTTATTTAATACGCCGGACTCCTTCATCTCCGTCCAAAGATCGTTTCCTTCACGGGAACGCTCTCCCACGCCGGTGAAGATCGAATAGCCGCCGTGCTCCGTAGCAATATTGGTAATCAGCTCCTGGATTAACACCGTCTTTCCCACGCCGGCACCGCCGAAGAGGCCGATCTTTCCGCCCTTGGCGTAGGGGGCCAGCAGATCGATTACCTTAATTCCCGTCTCCAGCATCTCCACTACGGGACTCTGGTCCTCAAAAGAAGGCGGATCCCGGTGAATCACCCATTTTTCCTCACCTTCCAGACTCTCGCCGCCGTCAATGGTCTCACCCAGGACATTAAACAGGCGTCCCAGGGTCTTTTCTCCCACCGGCACCTGAATTCCTGCACCGGTAGGCTCCACCTCCATATCCCGGCAAAGGCCCTCGCTGGAAGCCAGCATAATGCAGCGGACCGTCTCATTTCCGATGTGCTGCGCCACCTCCATGACGGAACGCCTGCCATTATTGTCTACCACCAGGGCATCCTTGATATGAGGAAGATCATGATCTTCAAAAGCCACATCTACCACAGGTCCCATGACCTGCACGATTCTTCCTTTGCTCATAATGTTCTCCTTTTTCCGCGTTGATTGCTTCCCGGCCATTCCCTAACTTCTGGATTTCTTCCTCTGGGCCCTGGCTCCGCCTACCACTTCCGTGATTTCCTGGGTGATAGCCGCCTGCCGCATCCGGTTATATTCCACCGAAAGGTCATTTAGCAGGGCGCTGGCATTGTCGCTGGCCGTCTGCATAGCCATCATTCTGGCATTCTGCTCGCTGCAGAAAGATTCCACCAGCGCACCGAAGATAAAACCAGTAACGTAATTGGGAACTACATGGTTCATAACCTCTTCCGGTGAAGGAACCATCCGGATGTCCTCCTGGTAAATGTCCGCCGGCACGGCAATACCGCCGAAATCTTCACGCTTTAAGGGCAGAAGCTGCACAAGCTGGGCCTCCATCTTCATGCTGTTCACCATCTGCGTATACAGAATCCATACCTCATCCAGCCGCTTCTCCTCATAATCTTCCAAGACCGTCGAGGAAATCAGCCTGGCCCGGTGCATGGTGGGATTTTGTACCGTGTAATGAAACTGCTCCTCCACCGGAATATGCCTGGATGCAAAATACTGCCTTCCCAGTTCCCCCACTACATAAAGATGGTTATTGTGTCCCGATTCCATCCACTGATGGGCCATCTTCAGCACATTGTGATTATAAGCGCCAGCCAGTCCCTTGTCGCCGGTAATGACAATCAGTCCCCGGCTGCGCTTCTCTGCCGGAACTTCGCTGCGGGTGTCAAAATAAAAATGCTTCACATCCGGCATATGTCTGAGAATTCTCTGGATCAGACTCTGAAGCGTATAAAAGTACGGCTCCGTCTCTTCCAGGAATTTTCTGCTTTTCTTTAATTTGGTGGAAGCAATCAGATACATCGCATTTGTAATTTTTCTTGTATCCTGAACACTGTGCATCCGGTTCAGGATCTCTCTTGCGTTTGCCATAGGATCACTCCCCGCTAAAATTCAGCCTTAAACGTATTGGCCAGTTCTGTAATCTTCTGAATCATTTCATCGGTCAGAACTTTTTCCCGTTGGATCTCTTCTCCGATCTCCGGGTGCTTCTCGTCAAACCACTGCAGCATCTTCATCTGGAATTCCTTGATCTGTTTTACATCCACAGAAAGCATCACCCGGTTGGTGGCCGCACACAGCGTAATCACCTGCTCATGAAGGGACAGGGGATGCTCCAGCGGCTGCTTTAACAATTCCATCAGCCGCTTTCCGTAAGCCAGCTGTTCCTTGGTGGCTTCATCCAGATCTGAGCTGAACTGGGTAAACACTTCCATTTCCCGGTACTGGGCCAGATCGATACGGATGCTTCCACTGGCCTTTTTCATGGCTTTGGTCTGAGCCGCACCGCCTACACGGGATACGGAAAGGCCCACATTCACCGCCGGACGCATTCCGGAGAAGAACAGGTCGCTCTCTAAGAAGATCTGTCCGTCAGTAATGGAAATCACATTGGTGGGAATGTATGCCGACACATCGCCGGCCTGGGTTTCAATAATGGGCAGCGCCGTAATGGAACCGCCTCCCAGCTCATCGGAAAGCCTGCTGGACCGCTCCAGAAGGCGGGAATGCAGGTAAAATACATCGCCCGGATAAGCCTCACGGCCAGGCGAACGCTCCAAAAGCAGGGACAGTGCCCGATAAGCCACTGCGTGCTTGGACAGATCATCGTAAACGATCAGAACGTCCTTT
Organism: Candidatus Caccovicinus merdipullorum; assembly: GCA_018715905.1. Lineage (GTDB taxonomy): Bacteria > Bacillota > Clostridia > Lachnospirales > Lachnospiraceae > Caccovicinus > Caccovicinus merdipullorum. The sequence goes on from DVKS01000164.1 coordinate 20,884, forward strand.
CCCTGATGCATAAAATATTCCGCCATGGCCGTGCCCGCATACGGCGCGATATACTGCAGGGGCGCCGGCTCGCTGGCTGTGGACGCCATAACAATGGTATAATCCATGGCATCATGCTTTTTCAGAGTGTTTACCAGCTTGGCCACCGTAGACGCTTTCTGGCCGATGGCCACGTAAATGCAGATCACATCTTTGCCCTTCTGGTTTAATATGGTGTCCATGGCAATGGATGTTTTTCCGGTCTGCCGGTCACCAATAATCAGCTCTCTCTGTCCTCTGCCGATGGGGAACATGGAATCGATAGCCAGAATTCCCGTCTCCATGGGAACACTTACCGATTTCCGGTCCACAATTCCCGGCGCCTCTTCCTCTACCGGACGGTATCCCGCTTCCTTTACCGGACCAAGTCCGTCAATGGGCTCACCCAGGGCATTGATTACCCGGCCCAGAAAGCCCTCGCCTACAGGGACACCGGCCCGGCGCCTCGTGCGGGTTACTTTCGTCCCTTCCATGATTCCCGTATCCTTTCCAAACAGAATACAGCCGATCTCATTCTTACGAATGTCCTGGACCATGCCCTTGACACCGTTTTCAAATACTACAATCTCTCCATACATGGCATGGTCAATGCCATAGCAGATGGCAATACCGTCTCCTACCCAGATAACGGAACCGGTCTCCTCTTCTGCTCCCATCTGTGTATCGAAATTTTCAATCTCACTCTTAATGATGGAGATGATTTCCTGGGAACTGATTGTACTCATATCAAGACTCCTTATCCTGCCACAGCCCGGGTAAGCCGCGTAAGCTGCCCCTTTAAGCTGTAATCATATTCCATATCTCCCGCCCGCAGAATAAAACCGGCTAAAAGCTCCGGCCTTTCCTTAAGGGTCAGCTCTGCGCTCTTCTTTCCGGTCCTTCTGCACAGGAATTCCCTTATGCCCGCAAGCTGTTCCGCATCCGGCATAGTCACATATTCCAGACGTGCCGGCAGGATTCCCTCTGCATCCATGGTCTTTTCCCTCCAGATCTGAATGATCTGTTCCATCTCATTGATGCAGCCGTTCTCGCAGGCCTTCTCCAGAAAATGCGTCATCCGGCCGGAAAAATCCGGCTCCCGGAAAATCTTCCGGATAATGGCCGTCTTCTTTCCTGCCGGAATCACCGGACTTCCCAGACATTTTTTCAGTTCCGGACTGTCCGCAAGGATCTGTCCGGCCCGCTCTATCATATCTCCCGGAATCGCAAGGGCAAATAATACCGTTCCGTAAATTCTCGCCTGCTCAGTCATGTCCGTCACCTGATTCTGCTGCTTTTGCCAAAAACTCCTGATACCGCTTCTGATCCTCGCCGGGCCCGCTCTGCTGGGAAAGCAGTCTGGCTGCCGCTGTCATGGCCAGTCCGGCCGCAGAAAGCTTCAGATCTTCCATAGCTTTCTCCCGCTCCATGGCGATGACTTTCTCCGCATCCTTCTGCTTCTTTTCCGCATCCTTTCCGGCCTGGGCAAGGATCTTATCATATTCTGACTGAGCCCGTTCCCTGGCCTCCTGAATAATCACCCTGGCCTCCTGATCAGCACCGGCAGCAGCAGCTTCATACTGCGCTTTTATCCTGTCGGCTTCCTCCTTCGCCCTGGCCGCGTCATCCAGGTCCTTTTCCACCATCTGCCTTCTTTCTTCCACGATCTTTGTCACCGGACCGATCAGGAAATGCTTCATAAAGAAATAAAGCACCAGAAGATTAATGATGATAAAGGCAATATTCCAAAAATCAATCCGCAACATAATAAACGCCTCTTTTTCTCTTCTTTCCCGTCCGCCGCACGCTCCCTGCTGCCCTCTGTCTGCAGTTATTTTTCCGCAGACAGGCAGCGCACAGGAACGTCTTATTTCAGGAACAGGATGATCAGCAGACCGATAACAAATCCGTAAATAGCCGTTGCCTCAGCCAGCGCACAGCCTAACAGCAGAGCCTTGGTGATCTTTCCATCAGCCTCCGGCTGTCTGGCGATCGCATCTACCGCCTTGGAAGTAGCCATACCGATTCCAATTCCGGCACCTACACCGGTGATAACTGCAACAGCAGCTCCAATCGCAATTAATCCTGTCATAATTATTCTCTCCTTTTATTCTCGTAAATTTTTACAAAGTCTGCCGCCAGGCAGGCGGCGCATGAAGGTTTACCCTCTACTCAATCGCTTCTTTAATATACAGAGAGGTCAGAAATACAAAAACGTAAGCCTGTATCACGCCGTCAAAGATATCAAAATAAAAGCTGAAGGGCAGCGGTACGATCAGCGGCACCAGATACTTGATCAGCGCCATGACCACAACTGCGCCAAGCACATTTCCGAACAGCCGCATACAAAGAGACAGCGGTCGGATAAAAAGCTCCAGCACATTAATGGGGGCAACAATGGGAATGGGCTCCGCAAAGCTTTTCAGCCATTTCTTCACGCCCTTTTTCCGGATGCCGGCCGCTTCCACCAGGATAATACTCATCACCGCCAGAGAAGCCGTCACATTCAGATCCTTGGTGGGAGACTTCATTCCCAGCAGTCCGATCATATTGGCAATTGCAATATAGATCACTACTGTAATCAGGTAAGGGATATACGCCCGACCGTCTTTCCCCAGAAGTTCCTCAAAAAAATCATAGAGAAAGCAGATTCCCTTTTCCAGCGCCGCCTGTTTCCGTCCGATCTGGCGCACCTTAAGACCGTGAACCAGAATCAGAGAAGCAATCATAATAATCCCCGTAATAATCCAGGTAACTACCACCGACTCCAGCACATCAATGCCGCCAAAAAGAGGGATCGTAAACACCACATTACAGTTTAACTCCTCCATAAGTGACTCAACCAGTCCATCCATTCCATCACCCCTTTCTTTTTACGCATGGATAAGCGCGTACGTTCAACTCGCGCTTTATTATAGACAGAGAAAATTTATTTTTCAAATATTGTTTTTTTATTAATTGATAACTTTTATGTTATCAAATCCTAAAATTGCATTAATTTCCTGTATTCTTCTTCCGGAAATTTGTTACAATTTATTCCATTTCATTTCAACTTTTACGAATCCGATGTTTTTTTTCCATTTCTTTGTCCAGATAGAGAAAACTGCACAAAATTCGGCCGGCCATTCAGCCCTGGCCGGCCTGTTTCTTTTACCTATCTGCAGCATTTTATTCCCAGTTTTTCTCATTTTAGTCAATGAATTTTCAAGTCTCCGGGCACCAATCAAAGCCCTTTTTAATTCCTACAGATTTTTAAGAAACACTTTTCCGTCTGCCTCTGGAATCCCTAATGCTGATACGGCCTGTTCTGCTGTTAAATGCAGATTTGCCATAAGGTTTCGAATGCTGCTTATTGTATTTTCTTTCAAGGCATTTTCTGCCTCCGCTTTTGCCTCTCTTACTGCATTTTCTGCCTCCGCCTTTACTTCCCTTACCGCATCTTCCGTCGCTTCCTCTATCATCTGCCGGATCGCCTCACACACATTCACCGCCTCCTTATCCTGTTTCACACTTAATTTCGCGTTCACACACCCATTCAGCACATCTACTTCTCTCCGGCCAAACTGCACATCCGCTCCGGCTCCCTCCAGCCAGTTCAGCATCTTTTCTTTATCCTTTGAATATTTAATAAACGTCAATACATCTCCCAATGACGTATGAAATTTTTCATTCTCATCTTCCGTTAGTTCATACGGCGACAACAAATGAACCGGATAATCCGGCACCAGTGCCAGCAGCGCCGGATCCTCTGCGTCCATCATATCACGCAGGGAGCGGGGGCCATCCCATGGCTCAGGAGAAAACTGGATAATCAGCGTAATCACCGGTACAAGCTTATCATCAAGGTAGAAACCGGAGAGGAATTCCCCTTCTTTCCTCCCCTGATAATCCCTTTCTTCCCGGTGGACCTTTGCCCTTCGCTCCACCTGTCCTGCATACTGCAGGGCGTCATACAAAAGATTCTTAACCGGCGCAGCATAGTGAACGGCCGACTGATTCTCAATCCCCAAAAGCAGGTACGCAGCCCGCCCGTCTTCCATGGCCGACACACTCTTTAATACATCCCGATACCGCTGCATAGACCTCCCGTTCCTCTTTCCGCGGCTCTCTGCGTCTGGAAGAATGGACAATTCTGCTGTATCCAGTTCGCGGAGCTGCTCCGGCTTTATCGTCTGCGCTCCTCCGTATAAATAAAAGTTAAAGGCATCGGCAAAAATGTCATTCTGCCTGGTGTATTCCTTCGCAGTTCCGTCAGCATATCCCATGGCTCTCCCCCCTTCCATGTCGTGTTTTTAACCGCTATATCAAGGCCCGCATCTGTTTTCTCATGTCGATATAATAGCCTATTTTCCAGAATTTGTCAACCCTTTGTGATTAAACTGCAGGTTTACCGTCACCTGTTGGCTCATACCTGTACCCTTTTATACCCCTGGAATTTGTATACAGCCCGAAACATGATTAAAATCCGACAAGACGCGTCACTGGCGCGTCTTGCTGGATACTTCGTAGCCAAATACCCCGCGGCAGGCTGCGGGGTATTTGACCCTCGCGGCAGTCGCCAAATGGACATGCAAGCATGTCCGCTTGGCTCGTTGCCCGCGGAAATAAATGAAAGCATAAAAAGGCTGCGCCGGTTTATCCAAACCAGCGCAGCCTTTTTATGCTTCCATTTAATTGTCAATTGCTGTAATATCTGTTTTTCCCGGCGCATAACTCCCTACCTGCCGGCACATGATAATTCGGGTTTTACTTCCCAAACACCGCCTCGTAATCCTTCTTAAACTTCTCAATTCCCTGATCCGTCAGCGGATGCTTGGTCATCTGTACCAGAACCTTATAGGGAACGGTGGCGATGTCTGCGCCTGCCCGTGCGCAGTCGATTACGTGAATCGGATTGCGGATGCTGGCGGCAATGATCTGGGTGCTGATGTCATGCATTCCGAAGATCTCCGTGATTTCTTCGATAAGATCAATACCGGGCATGGAAATATCGTCCAGGCGGCCCAGGAAAGGAGAAACATAAGTAGCGCCTGCCCGTGCTGCTAAAAGAGCCTGAGCGGCAGAGAATACCAGCGTTACGTTGGTCTTAATACCTTCCTGATTCAGTACCTTAACTGCCTTCAGTCCCTCCACCGTCATGGGGATCTTAACAACCATATTAGGATGAATGGCCGCAATCGCCCGGCCTTCCTGAATCATTCCTTCTGCATCGGTGGTGGTAGCCTTTACCTCACCGCTGATGGGCCCATCCACAATAGAAGCGATTTCAGCAATTACCTGGTTAAAATCCCGGCCTTCCTTCGCAATCAGAGAGGGATTCGTGGTAACGCCGCAGATAATTCCCATATCATTTGCAGCCTTAATTTCCTCAACATTCGCTGTGTCAATAAAAAATCTCATAACTTCTCCTTCCGGCCTTTTTCGCCTGTTTCATTCCGCTTGCTTTTCCCTGTATTTGTTTTACCGGGCGCCAATATTTTCCTTATCTTTCGGCGCCCGGCCGTTTTCTCTCTGCATCCGCCTGTTTTTTGCAGTCCGGATTTCCTATAAACTTCTCACGGTTTCTGCCACATGCTCTGCCGTGAATCCGAAGTGCTCAAAAAGCTGTGCTGCCGGGCCGCTGGCACCAAAGGTAGTCATCGCCACACAGGCGCCGTCAAGGCCTACATACTTGCCCCAGCCAAAGTCGCTGAGCGCTTCTACTGCCACGCGTTTTCTTACTGCCTTCGGCAGAACCGCTTCCTTATACTCTGCGCTCTGCTCTTCAAACAGATCCATACAAGGCATGGATACTACACGGATCTTTCTGCCCTCTGCTTCCAGGATCGCCTTGGCCTTCACTGCCAGCTCTACCTCGGAGCCGCTGGCAATAAGGATGGCATCTGGCGTTCCCTCACAGTCGTCAATTACATATCCGCCCTTTAAGGCGTCCCGGCTGCTGCCGGCCATAGGTGCCAGATTCTGTCTGGTCAGCACCAGAGCCGTAGGCGTTCTTCTGGATGTCAGCGCGCTGTACCAGGCCGCCGCCGTCTCCACCGCGTCACAGGGACGGAATACGTGGAAATTCGGCAGAGCCCGCAGCATAGCCAGCTGCTCAATGGGCTCATGGGTGGGGCCATCCTCGCCTACACCGATGCTGTCATGGGTCAGGACAAAGGTTAAGGGCACCTGCATCAGAGCCGAAAGCCTTGCCATAGGCTTCACATAATCGCTGAATACGAAGAACGTAGCCACGTAAGCCCGCAGGCCGCCGTGAAGCATCATACCGTTTCCGATGGCCGTCATAGCCAGCTCGCGGACGCCGAAATGAAGATTGCGTCCCTCCGGCGTATTCCGTGAGAAATCGCCCACGTCATTCATATGGGTCTTATTGGAAGGCGCCAGATCTGCCGAACCGCCGATGAGATTCGGCAGCTTGTCCTTTACCATGTTAAGGACCTTTCCGGACAAATTCCGGGTAGCCTCCGGCTTCTCAGACTGCTTCCAGAATGTCTCATCATCCCACAGCTTCTCTGCCAGATCTTCATCATGATAAGCATCCCATAAAGCCTTCTTCTCCGGATAAGCCTGGCAGTATTCCTCAAACATCTGCTTCCACTGATCCTCGGCAGCCTTCTTTCCCTCGGCCAACTGGCGGTAATGGTCATAAACCTCATCCGGCACGAAGAAGGGCTCTTCAGAAGGCCACTCCAGGTATTCCTTTAATGCCTTCACATTCTCTTCGCCCAGCGGTTCGCCGTGGGCACTGGCCTTACCCTGCTTTGCCGGACAGCCGTAGCCGATCTGAGTCTTGATGGTAATGAAGGACGGTCTGGTCTTATCTGCCTTTGCCTCCTCAATGGCTGCGCCGATAGCTGCCAGATCATTTCCATCCTCCACGGTAATAGTCTGGAAGCCGAATGCCTCCATCCGCATCTGGACATTTTCCGTAAAGGCAATGTCCGTGCTTCCTTCGATGGAAATCTGGTTGGAATCATAAAGGACGATTAACTTATTCAGTCCCAGGGTTCCGGCCAGGGAGAAGCTTTCCGAGGAAATGCCCTCCATCATGCAGCCGTCTCCGCCCAGTACATAAGTATAATGATCCACTACCGGATAGCCTTCTTTATTAAATACAGCAGCCAGATGCTTCTCCGCCATAGCCATTCCCACTGCCATTCCCATGCCGGCGCCCAGAGGACCGGTAGTCGCCTCTACGCCTACCGTATGCCGGTATTCCGGATGGCCGGGGGTGAGAGAACCCAGCTGGCGGAAATTCATCAGATCCTCTTTGGAAAGATCTCCATATCCGAATAAATGAAGCAGGGAATACAGAAGCATGGAACCGTGGCCTCCGGACAGGATGAAACGGTCCCGGTCCGCCCATTCCGGATCGGCAGGATTATGCTTCATGTGGTTGGCCCAAAGCTCGTAGGCAGCCGAAGCTGCTCCCAGCGGAAGGCCCGGATGTCCGGATTTCGCCTTCTGAATCGCATCCGCAGAAAGCACACGGATCGCATTTACCGCATTTTCTTGCAATGTTTTCATATCTTCGCTCCTTACTTTTTTCTCGCTTCGTAACGATTCATCTCATTTCCGTTACGCTGCCCCTATATCATATCGTGTCCGCCCATTTATTTCCACCGAAATTTATATTTAAATGGTTAAAAATCTTTTGATTTTCTTCCCGGCATTATGCGAAAGGATTTTCTGTGGGATAACGCATCTCTTTCGGCTGATTGTATCCTAAATCTTCCACGCCAAGGAGCTTGAAGATCTCAAAGAGCGCTTTGCCGTAATGGCCGAAAGCCACCGCACCGTGATGGGGGAAATTCTTCTCGATCAGCACATGGCGGTAGAACCGTCCCATTTCAGGAATCGCAAAAATACCGATGGAGCCGAAGGAGCGGGTAGCCACAGGAAGCACCTCACCCTGTGCCACATATGCCCGCAGCCTGCAGTCTGCCGTGCTCTGAAGACGGAAGAAGGTGATGTCACCAGGAGCAATATCGCCCTCTAATGTTCCCTGGGTAACCTCCTCAGGAAGATTTCTGGCCATAATCATCTGATACTTCATGGAGCAGAATGCCAGCTTCTTGGAGCAGGTATTTCCGCAGTGGAAGCCCATAAAGGTATCCTTCTGGGTATAATTGAATTTGCCCTTGATATCCTGATCATACAGATCCTTGGGAACCGTGTTGTTGATATCCAACAGGGTAACCGCATCCTGGCTTACGCATGCACCGATGAACTCGCTTAAGGCGCCGTAGATATCCACCTCGCAGGAAACCGGGATTCCTCTTCCCGTAAGACGGCTGTTTACGTAGCAGGGAACGAAGCCGAACTGGGTCTGGAATGCAGGCCAGCACTTTCCGGCAATGGCAACATACTTGCGGTATCCCTTGTGCTCCTCGATCCAGTCTAACAGCGTCAGCTCATACTGGGCTAACTTGGGCAGGATCTCCGGCTTTAAGTTGCCCTGTCCCAGCTCGCTTTCCATATCCTTTACCACATCGGCAATTCTGGGATCACCTTCGTGCTTATTAAATGCTTCAAACAGATCCAGTTCGGAATTCTCCTCGATCTCAACGCCCATATTGTAAAGCTGCTTAATCGGCGCGTTGCAGGCCAGGAAGTTTAAGGGTCTGGGGCCGAAGCTGATGATCTTTAACTGAGAAAGACCGATCATGGTTCTGGCAATCGGTAAAAACTCCTCGATCATATCGGCGCACTCTTCTGCCGTGCCCACCGGATACTCCGGAATATAAGCCTTTACATTGCGCAGTTTTAAGTTGTAGCTGGCATTGAGCATGCCGCAGTAGGCATCGCCGCGGTCCTGCACTAACTTGTCTCCCGTCTCCTCTGCCGCTGCGATAAACATAGACGGTCCGTCAAAATGCTTTGCCAGAAGGGTCTCAGAAATCTCCGGTCCGAAGTTTCCAAGGTAAACTACCAGAGCATTGCATCCGGCTGCCTTGATGTCCTCCAGGGCCTGCACCATATGGATCTCGCTCTCTACGATGCACACCGGACATTCATAAATGTTTGCGGCATCATACTTCTTGGCATAAGCCTCCACCAGTGCCTTTCTTCTGTTTACAGACAGAGACTCCGGGAAACAATCGCGGCTCACTGCCACGATTCCTACTTTTACTACCGGTAAATTGTTCATATTCCATCCTCCATTTATGTATTTGAATATTATAATGATTTCTAAATTTCCAGATTTTCTCCCTTAAGACCAATAAAAGCATTCTCATCAAGGCCGCCTTCCTGGTGTCCGATGAGCCATTTGTTCTTGGCAAACAGCAGCCGATCCTCATGGAATACGCTTTCCACAGGAGAAAGATCGGTATTGGTTCCCTTGGGCAGGATAACCACACAGCGGAATCCGCCGTCATTTACCTGACAGGGCGCATAGTGCAGGGTGGTGGCATACACCTCGATCACCGTTCCTGCCGGAACCAGAAATGCTTCCGCCAGGCTGGTATCGTAAGTGTCATCCTCTTCAATATCCTGCTGACGGCCGATCAGCAGCACCAGATCGGTGACTGCCACATTGATCTCAGAAGTTCTGTGATACTCCAGAGCATTTAACTTCCGGTTATGGCCATTGCAGTAACCCACCTGAATGGGAAGCTGGCCGTACAGGTTCTCCTCCATCTTTTTGCAGACCGGAAGGGCCTCCAGCTCCTCCACAGAAGGAACATAAATCACATCCTCCGGAAGCGGCGTCTTTTCCATCGCTTCCAGAAGAGGCCCGCAGTCATAACCGTCCACTACTTTTCCGTACACCCGGAATGCCGGGTCTGTTACCTTTTTCATCTCCATCTTTTTGCAACCTCCATATTCTGCAGCCGGATCCATGACAGCTTACAGCGCCGCCAGTTCCTTGTACCTCTCCTTTAAATCCCCGTACAGCTTCTTATATAAGGCATGATACTTTTTATAAGTTTTGGCATCCTCTGCATTGGGGCCGGTCGCCTTATCCGGGGAAATCAGCGCCTCGCAGGCAGCCTCCACACTTTCGTAGATGCCGCAGCCCACGCCGGCCAAAATCGCCACGCCCAATGCCGGACCCTCCGACTGGACCACGGTCTTTACCGGACAGCCATACAGATCGGCCAGCATCTGCCGCCAGATGGGGCTCCTTCCGCCGCCGCCGCAGGCCATCATCTGGTCTACCTTCACGCCCATCTCTTCCAGAATATCGTTGCAGTCTGCCAGAGAATAGGAAACCCCCTCCATGACTGCCCGCAGAAGATGAGCCTTTGTATGCATCGCCGACAGGCCGAAGAACACGCCTCTGCAGTCCGGATCCAGATGAGGCGTACGCTCGCCCATCAGATAAGGCAGATAAATAAGCCGCTCACTTCCTGCCGGAATCTCTGCCACATCCCGGTTGATCAGGTCATAGGAATCTACGCCCTGCTTCTTCGCTTCTTCCACATAATCCTGGCAGAACTGGTCCCGGAACCACTTTAAGGAAAGACCGGCCCCCTGGGTCACGCCCATCACATGCCATGCCCCGGGCACTGCGCAGCAGCAGGTATGAACCCGTCCCTTGGGGTCAATGGTCACCTGGCTGCTGTGGGCAAATACCACGCCGGAAGTTCCGATGGTGGTAAATGCCGTTCCATCCTTCACAACGCCGGTTCCTACGGCCGCCGCCGCATTGTCCCCGGCACCGCCTACCACTGCAGTCTCAGAAGAAAGGCCGGTAGCTTCAGCAATCTCCGGGAGGAGATGTCCCGTCACCTGGCAGGATTCATATACCGTACCCAGCCACTCCTCCGGGATGGAAAGCTTCTCCAGCACTTCTTTCGACCAGCACCGCCCCGGCACATCCAGAAGCTGCATGCCGCTGGCGTCAGACACTTCCGTGGCAAATACGCCGGTCAGCACATACCGGATGTAATCCTTGGGCAGAAGGATATGGCGGCATCTGGAATAATTTTCCGGTTCATTCTTCCGCACCCAGAGGATCTTTGCCGCAGTCCATCCGGTGAGAGGCGGATTTGCCGTAATCGCAATCCACCGCTCCCTTGGCATAATGGAAAGCATGTCCTCCACCTCTGCCCCGGTCCGCTGATCGCACCAGATAATGGAGGGACGAATCACCTGGCCCTTCTCGTCCAGCATTACCAGGCCGTGCATCTGGCCGGAAATTCCGATTCCCTTAATGTCTTTGCTGTCTGCGCCGGACTCCTCCCTTACCTTAGAAAGGGTTTCCAGCACGGCATCCCGCCAGTCCTCCGGCTTCTGCTCCGCCCAGCCGTTTTGGGGCTGATACATGGGATACTCCCGTGAAGCCGATGCAACCACCCTTCCGGTCTCGTCAAAAAGCACCGTCTTTGTGGCCGATGTCCCCACATCAATCCCGATCAAATAATTCATTCTGCTACCTCCTCCTGGCATTCCCGGTCCGCCAAAGCGCGTATTCCCCTTCGCTCACTGCGAACCGGCACCGGTATAATGACTGCTCTGCCACCATTATACCATGCCCCATAACTACTTTCAATTTTCCTGGTTTTGATTATAGTATAAAAGTGCAAAAAAAACGTGCTGTTAATTGTCATATTAACAGCACTTTCTTGCACTTTTTCTTTTTTGTTCCCTTGGTGATATGGGTATCATGTATTCTCATATGTCATTGGACTGTGTTCTCATTTGCTTTGAATACCCTGCCCCGCCAGATTCTTCCGATACACACTGGGCAGGCATCCATACCTCTTCTTAAAGGCTTTGGCAAACGCTCTCCCGTCGGGAAAACCGTGGTCCATGGCAATATCCCCGATCTCCCGATCGGTGTTAATTAGTTCCCGCACCGCATATTTTACCCGCAGATCGATCAGATACGTCCGGTAATTTACCTGGGCGTATTTCTGGAAGATCCGCGACAGATAGGTAGGAGAAAAACCAAACCGGTCTGCCACTTCTTCCAGGCGGATGTCCTCCCGGTAGTGGCTCTTCATAAATGCCGTCACCTGGGAAAGTTTGTCTAACTGCCGGCGCCGGCGCACCACCTCCGCATCCAGCTTTTCCTCCTTAAACTCTGTTACCAGAAGATACAAAAGCTGGTAAAATTCTCCCTTGACCCGCAGAAGGTACCCGTACTTTTTCTCCTCGTAAGCCTGAAACATATCCGTCACCAGTTCCACCAGACGCGCCCTGGCCTCTTCGCTTCCCCGGCCGAAGTTAATATACGGCGCTTCCTCCCGGTAATTTTCAAAAGCCTCCGCAGGAATCTGCAGAACGATGGTCAGATTCGGATCCGGGCAGTCTATGGAATGAATCTCATTGGCATTGACGATGACAAAGTCCTGCTCGCTTAAAGAAAAATACCGGGAATTAATATAAAATCCGATGGTTCCCTCCAGAACCAGAAAAAGCTCCACCGACTGATGCCAGTGCTTGGTCACCCTGTAATTCCCGTCTTTTCCTTCAAAGATAAACATCCGAAAAGGCAGCCCTTCATTGGGCATTACCACCTCATAGCGAAAATCCATATCCCTATCCCTGCTTTCTCATTCGTATTGCTGTGAAAATCCGCCCGCCGGCGCATGATGGTTTACCGTGAATATCCTCCGCCGGCAGATGATGACTGCTTTTTAATTTCCTCAGGCCATTCCGCCGCTTCTGCCAGTATGGTCACCGTCTCCGGCAGGATCTGAATGAAACCAGCCATCAGCGACGCCTCTCTCACTTTATCCTGCCAGTGGATTTTCAGAATGCCTGGTGAAACCACCGCGGCAGTCGGAACATGCCCGGCATAAATTCCGATCTGCCCTTCTGTGGTCACAAGTTCCGCCATCTTTACTGGCTCATCGCAAAAGACCCGCTCCGGCGTGACCACCCGAAGAGTAAAAAGTTCTGCCATGGCCATCCCTCCTATTTCACCCGCGCCAGAACGTCATCTATGCTTCCTGCATTTAAAAAAAGATTCTCCGGAATCTCATCATGTCTCCCTTCCAGAATTTCGTGAAATCCCCGGACAGTTTCGGAAAGAGGCACATACCTGCCTTCCATGCCGGTAAACTGTCCCGCCACAAAAAACGGCTGGGAAAGGAAACGCTGGATCTTCCTGGCCCTGGCCACCGTCAGCTTATCCTCTTCTGAAAGCTCATCCATGCCAAGCATGGCGATAATGTCCTGAAGTTCCCGGTATTTCTGAAGCACTTTCTGGACGCCTCTGGCCGTCTGGTAATGCTCCTCCCCCACGATCCTGGGATCCAGGATCCGCGAAGTGGATTCCAGGGGATCCACCGCCGGATAGATTCCCTGTTCCACGATGGCCCGGGATAAAACCGTAGTAGCATCCAGGTGGGTGAAGGTGTTGGCCGGCGCCGGGTCAGTCAGGTCATCGGCCGGCACGTAAACTGCCTGCACGGAAGTAATGGAACCGTTCTTTGTGGAAGTGATCCGCTCCTGCAGCGCTCCCATTTCCGTCTGCAGGGTAGGCTGATAACCTGCCGCCGACGGCATCCGCCCCAAAAGAGCCGACACCTCAGCCCCCGCCTGGGTAAAACGGAAGATATTATCGATAAACAGCAGCACATCCCTGCCGCCATTGTCGCGGAAATATTCCGCCATAGTAAGGCCGGTCAGTGCCACGCGCATACGTGCCCCCGGCGGTTCATTCATCTGTCCAAAGACCATGGCCGTCTTATTGATTACGCCGGACTCCTTCATCTCCCAATACAGGTCATTTCCTTCCCGGGTCCGCTCCCCAACGCCGGTAAATACGGAATATCCGCCGTGCTCCGTGGCAATATTTCGGATCAATTCCTGAATCAGCACCGTCTTTCCCACGCCTGCACCGCCGAAAAGTCCGATCTTCCCCCCTTTCTGATAAGGGCAGAGAAGATCTACTACCTTGATGCCTGTTTCCAGCAGTTCCGTCTCCGTAGACTGTTCTTCAAAGGCCGGTGGTTTTCTGTGAATGGAAAGATAATCCTCTGCCTCCGGCGCAGGCCCGCCGTCTATTGGGTCTCCCAATACATCAAACATGCGCCCCAGCGTCTTTTCCCCTACCGGAACGGTAATAGGAGTTCCGGCTGCCTGCGCCGCCATTCCTCTTACCAGACCATCTGTAGGCCCCATGGCAATACAGCGGACCGTATCGCCGCCCAGATGCTGGGCCGTCTCCGCTGTCAGCCGGGTGCCGTCCTTTCTGACAATGCAGACAGCGTCATTGATTTCCGGCAGATGCCCATGGCTGAATCGAATATCCAGAACCGCGCCAATAATCTGCGTGATCCTGCCTGTATTCTGCTCTTCCATCCTGTCTCTCCTTTTCCTGAAATTCTGCCGGCGGCTTTACCGGACCAATGCTTCCTTAGCCGATGGCATTGGCCCCGGCAACGATTTCCGTCAGTTCCTGGGTAATGGCATTCTGGCGGGCCTGGTTATACTGAAGCGTCAGCATTCCCATCATCTCCCGGGCATTGTTTGACGCAGAATCCATGGCCGTCATGCGGGCTCCGTTTTCACTGGCCGCCGCCTCAAGAAGCCCTCCGTAAATCATTCCGCTTATATATTGGGGAATCAGCGCATCCAGCACCTGATCTTCATCCGGCTCATAATTTATCGGCGCTGTCTGCTGCCGAAAATCCCTTTCTTCTGCCGGTTCATCCACAGGCAGAAGCCGGATCAGCTTCGGCACATGGACCGCCGTATTTTTAAAAAACGTACAGGCCAGATAGATTTCTCCCACCTCTCCTCTGGAAAATGCATCCAGCATCTCATAAGCCATGCGGGAAGCTTCCTCATAAGAAGGCTGATCTATCGCCTTCGAATAATCTGCCTTTACGGTATACCCCTTCCCAGCCAGGCTCTCCAAGCCCTTTCGCCCTGCAGCATATATATCCGTATCTTCTGCAGAAAGCCGTTCGTCATTTAGGATCAGCCGGATCAGGTTATTGTTATACCCGCCGGCCAGGCCTCTGTTGGACGTAACCGCCGCCACCGCTTTCCGCCCTGCAGTCTCTGTTTTTCCATACCGGCAGTCCCAATTTTCCCGCCGGCCCAGTATGGAGCAGATGATTTCATACATAAGTTTTGTATAGGCTGCCGATGCTTCCGCCCTTTCCCTAGCTTTCTGCAGTTTTGCCGTAGAAACCAGCTTCATGGCCCTGGTAATCTGTTCTGTGCTCTCAATGCTGTCCCGTCTGCGCTTTATATCTCTCATGGATGCCACTGCCGTCACCTGCTTTCTGCTGCCTGCACTGGGAAATCGCCCTGACCAGAAGTGCTTCCGTCTCCGGCGTTATCTCCTTCTGCTCCCGGATTGCCTGGGGAATCTCCGGATACCGCTCATCAATAAAACGAAAAAGCTCCCGCTCAAATCTCTGGATATCCGAAACCGGAATATCCAGAAGAAATCTCCCAACAGCCGCGTAAATAATAATTACCTGATATTCCACTGGCACGGGCTGATACTGTCCCTGCTTTAACACTTCCCGGATCCGTTCTCCCTGGGCCAGCTGTTCCCTGGTACCGGCGTCCAGCTCCGAACCAAACTGGGCAAAGGATGCCAGCTCCCGGTACTGGGCCAGCTCCATGCGTATGGGAGCCGCGATCTTTTTCATGGCCTTTGTCTGCGCTGCCCCTCCCACCCGGGATACAGACAGGCCTGCATTAACCGCCGGACGAAAGCCGGAGCGGAACATCTCCGTCTCCAGATAGATCTGCCCATCGGTAATAGAGATCACATTGGTAGGAATATAAGCAGACACATCCCCCGCCTGGGTCTCGATAATGGGCAGAGCCGTAAGGGATCCCCCGCCCAGTTCATCGGAAAGCCGCGCTGCTCTTTCCAGAAGCCTGGAATGCAGGTAAAATACATCGCCGGGATACGCTTCCCGTCCCGGCGGCCGCCGCAAAAGCAGGGAGAGGGTCCGGTAGGCCGCCGCATGCTTGCTTAAATCGTCATAAACCACCAGCACATCCCGGCCGTTTTCCATCCACTCCTCACCCATGGCACAGCCTGCGTAAGGCGCAATATACTGAAGCGCCGCCGGATCCGAGGCCGCAGATACGATAACTGTAGTATAATCCATGGCGCCGGATTCCTCCAGTATTTTTACAATGTTTGCCGCTGTAGATGCTTTCTGGCCAATGGCCACATATATGCAGAGGACGCCCTGCCCCTTCTGGTTCATGATGGTATCAATGGCTATGGCCGTCTTTCCTGTCTGCCGGTCTCCAATGATCAGCTCCCGCTGGCCCCGTCCGATAGGAACCATGGCATCAATGGCCTTGATCCCGGTCTGGAGAGGCGTATCCACAGACTTCCGGTGGATTACGCCATGGGCCACCCGTTCGATCCGGCGGAATGTATCCGTCCGGACCGGTCCCTTTCCGTCAATGGGCTGCCCCAGAGCATTGACTACCCGCCCGATCAGCCCATCACCGGCAGGCACCTCTGCCACCCGGCCGGTGGACTTTACCAGATCTCCCTCCCGGACAGAAGAGGCATCGCCTAACAGCACTGCGCCCACATTATCCTCCTCCAGATTCTGAACCATGCCGTAAACCTCTCCCGGAAATTCCAGAAGTTCTCCCTGCATGGCATGATTCAGGCCGTGGATACGGGCAATGCCGTCCGCCGCCTGGATTACCGTCCCCACATCTGCCGTCTCCAGTTTTGCGGAATACCCGGCTATCTGCGCCTTGATTACGGAGCTGATCTCCTCTGGTCTTAACTTCATCTCTGTCTTTTCCCTCCTTTCCAGTCAGTCAAGCCGGATTTGCTGAAGAGATTGTTCCAGCCTGCAAAGCTGGGTCCGGATGCTGGAATCCGCCACCCGATCCCCCACGCGGATCACCATACCGCCGATCAGCGAAGGATCCACCGCAAAATGCATTTGAAATTCCTTCCATGAAGTGGATGCCAGAAGCTTCCCCCTGACCTGTTCCTTCTGCTCCATGGTCAGTTCCGCCGCACTGATCACCCAGGCGGTCCCTGTCTTTTTCTCTTCCATGACCCGTTCCAGAAACGCATCCAGGATATCCGGAACCGCTTTCTGCCTTCCTTTATGCAGAATAACAAGAAGAAACTCCATCATCTCCGGAGAAACCCTCTCTTCAAAGATTCCTTTTAATACCGATACTTTTTCTTCTTCCGTTACATTGGGATTTTCCAGGAAAGCAGGAAGCTCCGGATTCGCCTTCCAGATTTCCCCCAAGACTTCGGCCTCCCTGGTCAGACAGTCTGTCTTATTCTTTTCCCGGGCCGCTTCCATCAGCGCGTCCCCGTATATTCTGTTCACAGTTCCCATGTACTCTCATCAATCTCCTTAAGCGTCTCTTCGATCAGACGGTTCTGCGCCTCTGTATTCATAGCGGCTGCCACGGCCCTGCCGGCCATCAGCGAAGCTATGGAAATCATCTCCTGCTTCATTTCATCCATGGCCTTCTGCTTTTCCAGCTCCATCTCCCGGTCTGCCCTCTTAAGGATTCCGGCCGCCTCTCTTCTGGCTTCCTCCAGAATACGTGCCTCCCGGATCCTTGCCTTCTTTCCCGCCTCTGTCAGAATGGCATCTGCCTCTTTCTGAATTTCCCGCAGACGCTTTTCATATTCTTCCTTTAATTCTCTGCCCGCCCTCTGATTATCCGCCGCCTCTGCCAGCTGGCCGGCGATTTTCTGCCGCCGCTTCTCCAGAAACTCCTGGACCGGATTAAACAAAAAATAAGACAGAATAAAGAACAGAATAAAAACGTTGATCCCGGTCAGCACCATATCGTGAACCAGCTGCCAGTCAAATCCGATAATCCTTGAAAATTCTTCCAAAATCCCGCCTCCTTTCCCGGCCGACGCACCAGCCATCCCGCAAAAGTCTGGCGGCGCATTTGGCATCCCTGAATACATGCCGCCTATCCGGCGGCAGGACTTTCAAAGTAAACCTTCATGCGCCGGCGGGCGGCGTTCCAGCCATCCCATGAAAGTCTGGCGGCGCATTTGGCATCCCTGAATACATGCCGCCTATCCGGCGGCAGGACTTTCAAAGTAATACTCAGCCAAAGGGCTTAACAAACATCAGGATAATGGCTACCACCAGACCGTAAAGACCGGTAGTCTCCGCCACCGCCTGACCCAGAAGCATGGTAGAAGTGATATCCGATTTTGCGCCGGGATTGCGCCCTACTGCAGAGGCACCGTAGCCAGCTGCGATCCCCTGTCCGATACCGGGGCCAATCCCGGCGATCATGGCCAGCCCCGCTCCGATTGCCGAGCATCCATAAATAAAATCCTGTCCTGAAAAATTCATAACGGTTCCTCCTGTAAATCTGATTCGTTTTATTTCCGCGGGCAACGAGCCAAGCGGACATGCTTGCATGTCCATTTGGCGACTGCCGCGAGAGTCAAAAACCCCGCAGCTTGGCTGCTCTGCAAATTTGATGCCCCGTAGCTTGCTGCGGGGTTTTTGACTTTTCCCGTTTATTCCATTTTGTCATTAATGTAAACCATGGTCAGCATACAGAACACATAAGTCTGGATGCAGCCGGAAAACAGATCGCAGTACACGTGCAGCGCCGCAGGAATGCCGATGTTTGCAAATACCGGCATCATTCCATACCACAGTCCCATAATGATGACTCCCGACAGAAGATTGGCAAAAAGCCGGAGGGAGATGGATATGGGATTTGCCGCTTCGCCGATGAGATTAATGGGAAACAGCAGGGAAATCGGCTGAAACAAACTGGTAAAATGCCGGACTCCCCGGTTTTTGATCCCCTGATACTGAACTATGCCGAAGGTCACCATTCCCAGAAGGAAGGTAACGCCAAAATCCGCCGTAGGCGCCCGAAGCCCCAGAAGACCGCTGAGATTACAGAACAGGATCACTAAAAAGATCGTTCCGATATAGCTGGCAAACCGCCTTCCATTCTTTCCCAGAATCCCCCGGGTCATGCCTTCCAGCATCTCCACGCCGGTCTCCAGGATATTCTGAAAGGTTTCCGGCACATCCGAAGCCCGCTCCATGGTCCGTTTCGCCATAAAAGCCAGAAGAATCAGCATCACCGTGATTACCAGCAAGCCGACGGTTGTAGTGGTGACCCAGAGTTCCTGGCCGCCGATGGTATACTTCATTACGCCGTGAATCATAAAATCCGGCGCACTTCCGGCTGCTGTCTCCGCCGCAGCTGGTATCTCAGCTGCCGCCTTTCCACACTCCATACCTGCACCTCCTCTTCTCCAGATGATCTTCCCCGTTTCATCAAAGCGATCCGTCCCTGTCCGGGCAGGGACGCTGCCGGAATCCGACAAGACGCGTCACCGGCGCGTCTTCCTGGATACTTCGAAATAAAACCGGCTGCAGGTAGGCGCCAGCTTTCAGTCCCATAACCCCCAGAACCGTTCCCAGCGCATTCACCTGAGGAACTTTCCACAGAATCAGGGCAATGATCCCAAAGAAAATCAGTTTTCGAAGGACCGAATGAAATGCCGCTGTTTTTTCGGCAGATACCTGATCTTCACTTTTCAGCACCTTCTCTGTTACCGCAGCCATATGGATCAGCATAAGTTCCCCCAGCACCGCCCCCATAAGAACGCCCAAAAGCACAGAGGACCGCATCCAGCCAAAAACCGGTGCCAGAATCCATCCCCCTGCCGCAAGGAGAAAATTCCATATAAGAAACCCCGCAGATATCTGCCCTGTCAGTTCCCTTGTCTTACTGGTCATGCTCTCTGCTCCCGCCTTCCATCTCCTGCCGCTCATCCCGCTCCCCGGCCTCCAGCGTCATTTTTATGGTCTGCCAGCCGCAGCGGCAGCCTGCCAGAACGCCGATGATCACCAGCGGCAGAATTATATTCGTCTTAAGATGAGTGTCTGCCCAAAGGCCGATAAATATACATAAAAAAACAGGTGTCATCACGCTGATACCAAGCTGGCTTACCATAACAAGATTTCGGAACACCTGCTTTTTGTATCTCATGATTCCACCTGCTTTCCACATTCAAAAACCCCGCAGCCGCACTGCGGGATTTTTGACTCCCGCACTGCATAGTATGAACCACTTTCCGGTTATTATCCCTTTTTCGCATGCATCTGCCGTTGTTTATTGTTTTATGGTGTTTTCTGATACTTTTTCTGTTTAGGATCTATTCTTCCCCGGCTTCTTTCGCCGGGGCGGTTCCCTCTTTTTCTGCTGCGGCCGCATCTTCTGTTCCGGCCATTTCTTCTGTATCTGCCTCCTCTTCGATCTTCTTTGCCACCACGATCAGGCGGCCGTCCTGGTGGGTATATTCACAGGTGATCAGGCTCAAAAGATGATCGCCCCACTGTGCATCCACTCCGGTATCATAAACCGACTGTTCCTTTATATAAGAAACATAGCTGTTAAACGCTTCTTCATTGCCGGCAGATATCCAGGTATAAAGGGGATTGTCCTGGTCCACTGCACTCATGGTGAAAACTGCCATCACCTGATAATCCCCATAGGAATCCAGCGTATCAAACTGTACAATGGGGTGCTCTTCGTAAAAGCTTTTATCCAGATATCCGTCCAGAGCGGCAAACATACTTCCGTTTTTCATATGGTGCCCATAAACCAGAATATTGGGGCAGTTCTGGGTCAGATCACATTCTTCCGCCACATACGGCGCGCCGTAAGCACTTCTGTTTTTGTCAAAATCATGGGTCAGATAGAAGTTGGGACTGTCCAGACTCTGCAATACCGGATAGTCGATCTTGGTTCCCTCGATTTTAACCCAGCCTACCATATCTGAATTTAGTTCTTTTACTTTCTGGTAACCTGCCAGCCTGGCCTCCCTGGCTGCCCGGATTTCTTCGGGCGTTGGAATATGCTCCTGGGTTTCTTCCTCTTCTCCATCGTCAGCAGCAGAAGGCGCTTCTGTTTCCAGCTGCTCCGTTACCAGACTGGACAAATCCTCCAGGCGGCTGTCATTCTTTTTTTGTGCTGCAATTTTCTGGACCAGCATGCAGCCGCTTCCCACAAATACCAGGATGCACAGTGCAAACAGCACATCATACAGTCTTTTTCTGCCCTTTTTCATAATTATGTTCTCCTCTTCATTGTGTCCGTCTAAGGGTCAGCTCTCCTTCCTCCAGAAGGCGCCCTCCTATGGTCCGGAAAATCACCTGACCGTCATACTGGACCTGAACCTGAATGCCGGGTGATACCCCGAGATTTTCTGCAGATTCGGGATCAATCCTTAAAATATAGATTCCCACCGGAACCTGGTCAAATTCCCAGGTTCCGCTTTTTTCTGCATTGCATGATATCTCCGCTTCATACTCGCCTGCCGTATCTTTGGATCCCCATGCCGTACCCCGAAGCACTGCCGTCACCGTATCCGGCTCCCGGCTGCTTTCCTCTGCTGCCTTCTCCGTTCCGGAACTGCTTTCCTCCTCCGCGCTGTCTGTATGGGCCGCTTCTCCCTCCAGCGTCAGCCGGAAAGGTACCTGGCAGCGGATAACCGAATTTTCAAAAGGTTTTCCTTCGCCGCTTCCTCCATAAAGATCCTCATTTCCCACTGCAGTATCTGTTCCTGCATTAAAATACCACACACCGTTTCCATCCGGCCGGTAACCCTCTGCAGGCTGAATTTCCCATACTGCATAAGTGCCCGGCAGAATGCCGCTTTCCTCTATATACTGCAGTCCCCGGTCATTTTCCTGAACCGCATCTGCACTTTCCGATTCCGTCAGCTCATAAACCCCCGGCTCCTGGCTGCTTTCTTTCAGTTCCCCTATCAGCCGGTCGCTCCAGGTCTCATATACCAGGAAACGGCTTCCGGAAATCCCAGAACCCTCCTGCCCGCTTTCCTCCAGCTGCAGGCGCACCTGGCTTCTGGGAAGATACTCTTCCATGTACCACCCATCTGTTTCTCCGGCTCCATAAACGCCGTCTTTGTCAGGCTTCAGTTCCAGCCGCACCGCTTTCCGGTCTCCCCGCTCGCTTTCGGCCTCCACCGGCTCAAGCCAGCCTTCTGCGCCGCCTTCATCAAGAATCAGCGTCATAATGGAGCGGCCGCCAAACACCCGGTATGTTCCATAAGGAAGATCCGGCAGGGTAATGTATCCGCTTCCATCTTCCGCCACGGAAGGCATGGGCTCATAGGAAACGAAACGGGCCGCATTCTTGTCTTCTTCCTCGCTGCTTCTTTCTGCCTCTGTCTCTCCGGCGGTCTCTGTCTCAGGCTCTGCGGATTCCGTACTTTCTGACACCGTCTCTTCGGTCTGCGATTCCTCCGTCTTTCCGTCTTCCGGCCCCCCGGTCTCTGGGTCTTCCGTCTTTGATTCTTCTGACACCTCAGTCCCGGATTCTTCCGGCTCCGCATCTTCCAGACGCTCAACCTGCAGTTCCAGCCCGCAGCCCGTCAGCAGATTTCCATTTTGATCCGTAACAGGAATCCGAATATCCGCCACAGCAGGCAGACAGGTTACATAAACTCCATCCTCCTTTTGCTGGGCAGCTTTTCCCTCTGTCACCGTCCGGAATGTGCCGTCCTCTTCCACTGTCACGCCGGCCGAAAATTCAGCCGGATCTTCCATCCCATACGGTGCCGTCACATGAATCTCATATCCCTCCCGGCCTTCCGCCGTGGGATCCAGGCCTTCAAATACCACAAGGCCATCGCTTCCGCTTACAGCCTGTCTGGACTTAAGTCTGCCCCGGCCGGTTTCTTCATAATCGGTATAAGTCAGGCTGCAGTTTACATTTTCCAGAAGGTTCCCCTCCTGGTCCTGCACATAAAATTCCAGCCTGCCGCCTTTTACCGTCTCTTCCCCGGACTTCCACCGGCTTAAGCTTTCTTTCTCCTGGATCAGTATCTGAGTCTTTGCTGTATACAGCGCATGTTCTTCGTCTTCTTTCGGGAAATCACTTTCACTTCTTTCATCCAGAAGCACCAGATACCTGGGATTTTCCCAGGCTTCATAGCCATCTGCCGCTTCCGTCTCTTCCAGTTTATAAAGCGTATCTTCCTCTAAAAACAGAAATACCGCCTGTCCGTCTTCTCCGGTGACAGCATATGCCGCTGCCGTCTCATCCTTCCCTTCATCGGCCTCTTCGTAAGAATCCCACTGTCCGTCCTCATTCTTTTCATCCATCCGCACCAGACGGTAAGATGCACCGGCCACTCCGTAAGGTTCCCCGCTTTCCGAATTCTCGCTGATCAGTGACACAGCCGCCGAAGGAATCTGGTTCTTCTCTGCCGCTTCCAGAATCGACACCGCCCTGGCTCCACTTACCTCCAGGCTGCCCTCTTCCAGCACATCCGCGCCGCGCTCCAGTCCATAAGAACCAATGAAATCTTCCGCTTCCACATCCTCTCTGACAAAAGCAGTAAGTTCCACACATAACGTTCTTCCCTTTACACTGTCCGGCAGCGTAATCTCCAGCTTCTCCTGTTCTGCGGCAATTTCGTTTTCAGCAAAATACGGCTGTCCTTCCCTTTCGCCCTCTTCCGTTTCCTCATAGGGCCAGATCTGCTGACGCTCCTCTCCCAGACTGCCGTCTGCATTCAGTTTCACCGTGTAAATCCGAAGCGAAGCCTCATCTGCCTGCAGAGCATCCGGCCACTGCAGTGTGAAAAGACTTCCGGTCAGGTCACCCTCATTCCGATTGATAACCACAGTCCAATCAACTCTTGGCATTCTGGTTCCGTCCCAGCGCGAACCTTCCTGGCTGTAACGGCTTTCCAGATAAGCCCCTTCTCCTGCCGCAGCAGCAGAGTTCCACGCAATGGATACCTGGCTCCGGGCGCCTGAAATTTCCTTCTCTTCGCCCTCCGCTCCGGTTTTTCCGGTGAGTTCCGCCGCTGCAAACAGCACCTCTTCATCTCCGGATAAAAAGCTTTCATTCCGCATTGCCTCAGACATACGGCACCGGAACCAGATCTGCCAGGAAGCAGGCTCTGCGGGCGCTTCCTCAACCTCCTCTGGTTCTCTCCAGGAGAAAATCACCTGACTTTCCCCGGTTCTTTCATCCGGTTCTGCTTCTTCTGCTGCAATCCACTGATCTTCTGTAACATCCTGCCAGCGTCCGCCTGCACTTCGAACCATCACCTGCTGGATCTCTACCTGTTCCAGTCCATCAGACAGCACTGCTGCCGCCTGCGGTTCTGCCAGGCTCCGCATTTGGGGATTTACCGTCATCTCCAGCTCCAGGCTGTGATCTTCATAATCGTATCCCTCCGCCGCTTCCAGCGTGATCCAGGAATTCTCTGCAGGAATTTCCGCCATGCATTCGCCTCCGGTCTGCCGGATTTCTCCGTCAGCCGTCTCAAGCACTGCCGTATACTCTGTGCGTCCGGAAGAAATGGCGAAATCTTCGCTGCACGGGGCAAATGCCCCATCCTTCACCTGCGTCTCCACCTGGAAACGGCAGGCTGCCTGTCCCAGCTGGAAAAGGTGTATTTCAAGCCGCTCTGTTCCATTTTCCTGATTCCGTACGTAATATCCGTAAAAATCAGAAGACTCCTCCAGCGTCTCCCGGCTCTTCTCCCAGTCTTCATAAGGCAGGATCTCTGCCTGGATGCCTTCCTCCGACCATGGAATCTCATCCTGAGAAAGAATAACTTCCAAGCTTTTGCCTTCTGCAACTGCTCCGGCAAATGTCTGTTCCGCCTCTGGAAGCTCCCTGGCAATCACAGCTTCCCTGACATTTTCCCCATTCTGGTTTATCAGGAAATCCCATATTGCAGTTCCCGATTCCGAATGGTATCCTTCTTCTCCGGATTTCTGTGAAGCCAGGCTGCAGGAAGCTGTCTGGGTCAGCCAGATCCCTTTCGCAGCAAAATTCTGTCCTTTTTCATTCTCCGCATCTTCCCCGGGAATCCGTTCTGCACGGACCTCCCAGACCGGATGCAGCATCTGGCTTAAATCAACAGCCGGCTCCTCCTCCGTTTTGCTTTCCGAAGCTTCCTCTGCATCTGCTTCCGTCGCTTTCTCACCGGTTTTTTCGGCTTCTGCAGCTGACGCTTCTTCTGCCTCTTCCCGGGGTTCTGCAGCTTCCTCAGAACCAGCCGCCGGTTCCCATAAGAATTTACTTCCGCACTCAAGAGCTGCATCCCACTGATAAACATCCGGCTCCTCAGACGCGGAAACCCGAGTCCGATATGAAATTCCGGTCCGTTCCTCTCCGTCCTCCACCGGTACGATGAGAATTCCGTTTTTCTGTTCCCCATCCTCTTCGAATGTATAAAACCCTGCGCCTGAAATGCCGCCCAAAAGGTCTCTGGCATCCTCTGCTGTAAAAATCTCTCCGAAAGCGCCGGACCGCTGCGGGGATATCTCCGTCACCGGAATCTGTTCCTTCACACTTCCCTCAGCGTCCAGAAGCGTCACCTGTCCTTCTTCAAAATCAAAATGGTGACCTTCCTCCAGATCCTCAATGACCGATACCAGATATCCTTCTCCCGGATTCACCCCCAGGTTGACCCAGTCTGTCCAGACAAAAGTTTTCTGGGCACGGCCCTGGCCCTGCGCCTCCTTTTCCAGAAATGGCGCCAGGCGCAGGATTTCTCTGGGAAGCGTTTCATCAGCCAGCACCTTTCCCTCCGGATCCAGAAGAGCCGCTTTCCCGGTAAGTTCCGCTTCCAGCTCTTCTCCGCTCTCCATATAGATCTTCATCTGATCCTGATTAAGGCCCAGACGGACCCGGCACAGGTACTCTCCCTCTGTCACTCCCAGGCGGCTGCGGACTGCTCCATCCTGAAGTTCCCAGTCTTTTCCTTCTGTAAGCGTTTTGGAGCTTCCATTCTGCTCTTCCAGAATAATCTCCTCTGCCGCAAACCCTTCCGGGATGGTAAATTCAAGCACAGCCTCCCCGGGGGCCTGAAGCTTTATTTCATACTCCGCTTTGGCCCGTTCTTCATCTGCCTCTACAGAAATGTCCAGAGATGCCTCCTGCTCCTCTTTTTCTGATGGAGCCGTCTCTTTTCTGCTTTCCGATTCCGCCGTTTCCCGCTCCGGCGCGGTCTGGCGTCTGGCATTTCCCTTTTCTGTGGTTTCCGGCTCCGTCGTTTCCGCTCTTTTTGTCCCGCCGTCTTCCGGCTCCGCCGTATCGCTCTCCAAATTCTCTCTGGCTGTCTCCGCCGATTCTTCTGCTGCCTTCCTGCTGCTGGTATCTGCAGATTCCTCCCGGCCCGTCTGACGCTCTTTTGACGCCGCTGTCTCTTTCGTGCTTTCCGCCCGGACCGCTTCCGCGGGGATCAGGCTCTGTGCCAGCATCAAAACACAGAGACCGGCCGCTATCCTTCGATTCCTCCCCATAATTTATCCTCCGTTTCCAAGCTTTCATGCGCGGCTGCCGGCGCACTGCCGCAATCCAAAATCTTTCCGGTGTGTTTCTCCTCCCAAACCCTTTGCCGCCCTTTACGGCGGCAGCCCGGTTCTCTAATTCCAGTATACAATGCTTTCCAGTTAATTACAACGATTTCCCCCCTTCTCCACAGGGATTTGCGGCGGTTTATGCCGCTTTTTCAGCACAGTCCCGGCATGGAAAATGTTCTTTATCTGCATTCCTCTAACGTTCCGTCATATATGGCTCAACTTCCGCAAACCTGCTTCCCACATGTTCTGTAAATGTACGGTCATGCTCGATCAATACCATAGTCGGCTGAAATTTTTTAATCAGCGCCTCTATCTGCATCCTGGAAAACACATCGATATAATTTAACGGCTCATCCCACAGATACAGATGGGCCTGCCGGCAAAGACTTGCCGCCAGGAGTACCTTTTTCTTCTGCCCCTGGCTGAAGGTTTCCATAGGGCGTGAAAGCTGCTCCCTTGAAAAATCCAGCTTCCGCAAAAGGCTCTTTAACAGACTTTCCGCCACCCCCTGGCGGACCGCATAGTCCGACAGGCTTCCGCAAAGTCCCGATGTATCCTGGGATACATAGGAAATCTCCATTCCTGCCCCGATATAGCATTCTCCCTGATACGTTAATCCGCCGGCCCTATCATGGCCGGAGCATCCGTTTTCTCCTGCCATCTGCAGGATTGCCTTCAGGATACTGGACTTGCCGCAGCCGTTTCTGCCCTGGAGCACCAGGCGCTCTCCCCGCCGCACTTCCAGGCTGATCCCGGAAAGGATCTCCCTGTCCCCATAAGAAATCCTTCCGTCCTTCATCCAGATCAGGCGCTCCTGTCTCCATATCCCTGGAAAAAGCTTTAATTCCTCTGCAGACTCCACATCCAAAAGCAGATCCTTCTTTTCCTGAACCGCCGCCTCTCTCCGTTTTTCCAGATTCTTTCTGCGCTGCTGGATTTTCCGGGATTTTTCCCCGAGATAATCCCGGTTAGGCCGGTCATTTCCAAAGGCCTCCACGCTCTTTTTTCCCAGTTTTACACGCTCCGCCTGTTCCCCCCATTTCCCGGTCCGATCAGCCGCAGCAGAAAGCCGCCGGATCTCTTTTTTGTGTTTTTCATTTTCCGCTTCCTCAAAGGCATCCTGCTTCTGTTTATTGCTGTACCAGGAAGAAAAATTTCCTTTCTGCACCTGTATGGAATTCCGGTTGATCACAAGCATATGATCCACTGCCCCATCAAGAAATGCCCGGTCATGAGATACCAGAATAAATCCTTTCTTCCTGCTTAAATACTCAGCCATCACAGCCCGGCCTTCCTGATCCAGATGATTGGTGGGCTCGTCGATCAGCAGAAAATGACTTTCCCGCAGGAACAAAAGGGCCAGCAGGATCTTTGTCCGCTCTCCCTGGGAAAGGCTGTTAAAGGGCCGGTAAAGAACTTCCTCCTCCACCTTAAGCCTGGAAAGTTCCCGGACCAGTCTCCAGTAATCATAATCCGGGCATACCTCTCCGGCCACCAGGATCGTATCCTGGTCCTCATCTTCCGGGGAATAAGGAAAGTAATCAAATACCGCATTGGTCTGAATGCTTCCCCGGTATTCGTATTCTCCCATTAAAAGCTTTAAAAATGTTGTCTTTCCTCTTCCGTTCCGTCCCGTAAATCCCAGTTTCCAGTCCGTATCAATACAAAACGATACATCCTCAAAAACCGGCTCCGGACTTCCCTCATAGGAAAACGTCAGATTCTTTACCTGTATCATAGACATAAAACCGCCTCCTGTCCGCTTGCCGGGCTTATCCCACAAAAAAGGCCGCAGGAGCAAACCACTCCTGCAGCCTCAATCATCAAATCCTTCTGTACGTCAAACCGGCATCCTGGGGACTCCCTGCCGCAAAGGGCCGCAAACGCCCCGCCCTCCGGCAAACGTACTCCTATTATGAAAAAGAGGTTCGAAATGAAATGCTTCCTGCAATGCGCACGGCAAAACCAGTCTCTCTTTGGGCTGTCTTTCTTATAAAGCGCCGGAGAGAAACTCTTGTTTCCTGAAAATACCCATGCTTCATAACATTATCTTGCAAGAATCATTCCTTCACCGTATCCTCCTTATTCTTTCTGCGGCAGCAAAAGCGCCTGTGCTTTCGCCCCGTTTTCGAGGACCATCATACCAAAGCCCCCTGCCCTTGTCAACACCGCCAGACGCACAAAATTATCCAAAAAACCGGAAAATTAAAAAATTTAATTTTTTTCAAAAAAACCATTGACATTTCCCGGTTTATTTAGTAGAATATCATCGTTGCTTCTGAAACACAGCAAA
>DVKS01000165.1 GCA_018715905.1 Candidatus Caccovicinus merdipullorum
GGCAGCAGAAATTACCAGGAGAGAGCCATGGCCCCGGAGGACTACGAAAACATTGCCATCTCCCAGGTAAGCGATTATGTCAATATCCGTCAGGAACCCAATACGTCCAGCGCCATCGTGGGAAAGATTTACAATAACTGTGCGGCGAATATTCTGGAAACCGTAGAGGGAGAAGGCGGTGCCTGGTATCGGATCCAGTCGGGAACGGTCAGCGGTTATATCAAGGCCCAGTATTTTATTACCGGAGCCCAGGCAGATGCCATTGCCAAAGAGATCGGAATCGAATACGCCACCATCAATACGGCAGCCCTGCGTCTGCGGGCGGAGCCGAATCTATCCAGTGATACCCTGACTATGCTGGTCCAGGGCGCAGAGTATGTGGTGCTGGAAGAGGTGGACAACTTTGCCAAGCTTTCCGTGGATGAGGACATGGTAGGTTATGTGTCCATGGATTACATAAAGACCAGCGTGGAATTCAAACAGGCGGTTTCCCTGGAAGAGGAAGCGGCTCAGAAAGCGGAAGAAGCGCGGCGTGTGCAGGAGGCCCAGGAGGCCATGCAGAAGCTGGAAGAAGTAAAGATGGTAGAAGCAAAAGAAGAGCAGACCCAGTCCGGCAGCCAGGGGCAGAATTCTCAGACATCTGCAGCTGAGCCGGAGACGGTGGGCACGATTCCGGCGAATCCTCTGGGAGAGGGCGATGATCCCAGAGTATCGGCTCCGGGAAGACAGGAAACCACAGCAGCCGTTTCTCCTGCACCGGAGACGGAGGCGTCTACAGCCGGTGTTTCTTACGGACCGGGTGGAAATGCTTCCACTGCAGTGGTGTCGGCTACCCGTACTGCTATTGTGGCATATGCAAAGCAGTTTTTAGGGAATCCCTATGTATACGGCGGTTCCAGCCTGACGGAAGGAACGGACTGTTCCGGATTTGTTATGCGGATTTTTGAACATTTTGGTATTGATACAGGCAGAAGTTCCAGGGATCAGGCGGTCAACGGAAGAGAAATTGCTATTGACGCCGTGGAGCCAGGTGACCTGCTGTTCTATGCAAGCGGCGATTACATTAACCATGTAGCCATCTACATCGGAGGAGGCCAGGTTATTCATGCGGCCAGTTCAAAGACCGGCATCATTATCAGCCCGGCCAATTATCGTACCCCATACAAGGCGGCCACATTCCTGGATTAATTTTGTGATGTCTATCAAGATAAAAGCCGGCAGAGAAAATTGTTTCTGATTTCTCTGCCGGCTTTCTTCAGCCTGAATAAAATTTTTAAGGAGGACTTTTCTCAGCTGGGAGAATTCCAGCTTAAGTTCTGCCGTTCTGCCTCGGTAAAAGGCGTTCCGTCAGAATGGAACATCTTGCTGGTGTAAGGCATCTGTCCAGTGCATCCGTTTTCTGTGAATTTATAACGGATTCCGTTTACGCTGCGGCTTCCCACCAGAAGTGTGCCGTCATAGTCCATATAATATACCCGATCCTCCACACGGATGGCGCGTGTCTGCATCACACCCGAGGAATCAAAGAAATACCAATCTTCTCCGTTCTGGAGCCATCCGGTCCGCATGGTGCCGTCATCATTAATGAAATACCAGGTATCCTCTCCCTCCTGGATCCAGGCGGAACGTGCCATGGTTCCATCATCCCAGTAATATTTCCATTGACCGTTTTCCTGTACCCATCCGGTCTGGACGGGTGCCGGCGATTCTGCCTGGGTTACTGTTGTTTCTGCTGTCTGTGATCCGGAAGATTCATTGGTCAGAACTGGTGCCGTCTCTGCCTGAACAGCTGTCACTTCTGTCTGGAGGGAAATGTTTGTCTGCACAGGAACAGAAACACCTGCCAAGGAAGTTCCTGCTGCAGCTGCAGAAAGAAGAGCGGCTGCCAGCGGAATCCGTAACTTTCTTTTCATGTCCGTATTCTCCTGTATCCTTTCTGTCATTAGAATTCCGGCTCGATCAGTCCGTAAGTTCCGCCTTTTCTCTTATAAACAACGCATACCTGATCGCTTTCTGCATTTAAGAATACATAAAAGCTGTGGCCTAAAAGTTCCATCTGCAGGCATGCTTCCTCAGGATCCATAGGTTTTACTGCGAATTTCTTTGTTTTCACGATCTTGATCTCGTCTTCCGGGATGGGAGTTTCTTCATTCCGGAACGCTTCAGAGAAGGCGGGGGCAGACTGCTTGCGGTCCACTAATTTTCTCTTATATTTTAAGATCTGGCGTTCGATGATTTCTTCTACCAGATCGATGGAAACATACATGTCGCTGCTGGATTCTTCTGCGCGGATGATGGTTCCTTTGATCGGAATCGTCACCTCAATGCTCTGGCGTTCTCTCTGAACACTCATGGTAACATTCACTTCGGTATCGGGAGTAAAATAACGATCCAATTTTCCGATTTTTTCTTCTACTGCTTTCTTTAACCCGGGGGTCACTTCGATATTTCTTCCAACGATCGTATAACGCATACTATCAACTCCTTTATTTGAGATGATTTCAGTATAGCATATTTTTTAGATAAAGACAAGAAATACAAAGTAATTGCAAAGACAATTTTGATTAATTTTTCATTAATTCCTGTAACTGCTTCGGACGTAAGCTTCATGGCGGCAGCAGATCCCTGATGGGATCCGGACCCGAAAAGACCGGTGTCGAAAGAAGTCAAGGGGAAATAAGAAAAAAAACGTCGGAAATTGTAAGTTTATGAGTTCTACACAAAAAATCTTTTTCTGCGCGGCTTAAGTGGAAAAAGCGATTAAAAGCAGTGAAAAATGTGGATAATGTGGATAACTTGGTGCATAAGTCGGTTTTCGGCCAAAAACGGGATTTTTTCTGTGGAAAAAAAAGAAGAAAAATGTGAACAAAAGAATGTGGACAATGTGGATAATCGAGAAATCGAACATAGATTTTGTGCAATCTTACCAGTTAACAATAAAATGCTGTTTTATGGTAACCGGGAATGTTAATTTTTTATGAACAGATTGAATAAAATGAAAGATAGTGATACAATAAGAAAGATTAATTTGGGCAAAGGGATTTTTGCGCCCAAACCAGGTATGCAGTTATAAAAAATCCAGTATTGGATACAGCACTGCCGCCGGCAGGAGAAAAGACGGGGGCAGTTTTCGAAATGCAGGATTGAAGTTAGGAGATTGCTATGAATATTATTGAAAAAGTCTTTGGTACCCACAGTGAAAGGGAATTAAAGCTGATTTATCCGATTGTAGACAAGATCGAAAGCATGCGTCCAGAGATGCAGAAATTGTCGGATGAAGAGCTGCGGGACAAGACGCGGATTTTCAAGGAGAGGCTGGCCAAGGGAGAGACTTTGGATGACATTCTTCCGGAAGCTTTTGCAGTAGTCCGGGAAGCCGCCAAAAGAACATTAAATATGGAGCACTTCCGTGTACAGCTGATCGGCGGCATCGTTCTTCATCAGGGACGTATCGCAGAGATGCGTACCGGTGAAGGTAAGACACTGGTATCCACTGCCCCGGCTTATCTGAATGCACTGGCAGGGAAAGGTGTTCACATCGTAACGGTAAATGACTACCTGGCAAAGCGTGACGCGGAGTGGATGGGGCAGGTACACCGTTTCCTGGGTCTGACCGTGGGCGTGGTGCTGAATGACATGAATTCCGAGCAGAGAAAGGCCCAGTATGCCTGTGACATTACTTACGTGACCAATAATGAACTGGGATTTGATTATCTGCGTGACAATATGGCCATTTACAAGGAGCAGATGGTTCTGAGAGGGCTGGAGTATGCCATTATCGATGAGGTGGACTCCGTCCTGATTGACGAGGCCAGAACGCCGCTGATCATTTCCGGCCAGAGCGGCAAGTCCACGAAACTTTATGAGGTCTGTGACATTCTGGCACGTCAGCTGGAGCGGGGCGAAGAGTCCGGCGAATTTTCTAAGATGAACGCGATTTTAGGCGAGGTCATTGAAGAGACCGGCGATTATATTGTAAATGAGAAGGATAAAGTGGTAAACCTGACTGAGCAGGGCGTGAAAAAAGTTGAGGAATTCTTCCACATCGAGAACCTGGCAGATCCGGAGAACCTGGAGATTCAGCACAATATCATACTGGCTCTCCGTGCCAATAATCTGATGCATAGGGATAAGGATTACGTGGTAAAGGATGACGAGGTACTGATCGTTGATGAGTTTACCGGACGAATCATGCCTGGCAGACGGTATTCCGATGGACTTCACCAGGCCATTGAGGCAAAGGAACATGTGAATGTGCGCAGGGAAAGCCGGACTTTGGCTACCATTACCTTCCAGAACTTCTTTAATAAATTCACGAAGAAGGCCGGTATGACCGGTACGGCTCTGACTGAGGAGAAGGAATTCCGGAATATTTACGGCATGGATGTTATTGCAATTCCTACGAATAAGCCGATTGCCCGTGTGGACCTGGATGATGCAGTATATAAGACAAAGAAAGAAAAGTTCAAGGCGGTAGTAGATGAGATCGAGGCGGCTCATAAGAAGGGACAGCCTGTTCTGGTAGGTACCATTACCATCGAGACTTCTGAAATGCTCAGCGGCATGCTGCGCAGACGGGGCATTCCCCATAAAGTTCTGAATGCAAAATTCCATGAACTGGAGGCGGAGATCGTAGCGGATGCCGGTATTCACGGCGCTGTTACGATTGCTACCAATATGGCCGGCCGTGGTACTGATATTAAGCTGGATGAAGAGGCCAGAAAGCTGGGCGGCTTAAAGGTAATCGGAACGGAGCGTCATGAGTCCAGACGAATCGACAATCAGTTAAGAGGCCGTTCCGGCCGTCAGGGCGACCCGGGTGAGTCCCGCTTCTACCTGTCCCTGGAGGATGACCTGATGCGTCTCTTCGGTTCTGAGCGTCTGATGAAGATGTTTGAGGCTCTGGGCGTTCCGGAGGGAGAGCAGATTGAGCATAAGATGCTTTCCAACGCCATCGAGAAGGCACAGATGAAGATCGAGACCAACAACTTCGGTATTCGTGAGAACCTTCTTAAGTATGACGAGGTAAATAACGAGCAGCGCGAGATCATCTACGCAGAGCGCCGGAAGGTACTGGACGGCGATAATATGCGGGACGTGATCCTTAAGATGGTTACCGACATTGTAGAGAATGCGGTGGAGATGTCCATCTCTGATGATCAGACGCCGGAAAACTGGGATTTAAAGGAATTAAATTCCCTTCTTCTTCCCATCGTTCCCTTAAAGCCCATTACGCTTACGGATGAGATGAAGAAGATGAAGAAAAAGGAGCTGATGCACAATCTCAAAGAGCAGGCCATCAAGCTTTACGAGGCAAAGGAAGCAGAATTCCCCGAGTCCGAGCAGATGCGTGAGATTGAGCGGGTGATCCTTCTTAAGGTGATTGATAATAAGTGGATGGCTCACATCGATGATATGGACCAGCTGCGTGAAGGAATCGGTCTTCAGGCCTACGGCCAGCGCGATCCGGTAGTAGAATACAAGATGAGTGCTTATGAGATGTTTGAGGGCATGACTGCCGCCATCCGTGAGGATACTGTCCGCATCCTCTTCCATATCCGCGTAGAGCAGAAGGTGGAGAGAGAGCCTGCGGCCAAGGTGACAGGCACAAACAAAGACGACACCAGCGTAAAAGCACCTAAGAAGCGGGATGTGCAGAAGATCTACCCCAACGATCCCTGCCCCTGCGGAAGCGGAAAGAAATATAAGCAGTGCTGCGGCAGAAAGCCTCTGGGAGCATAAATATGCGGCATACTGCAGCTGAATGAAAAACAGAATAAGGCAGACGGCCCGCCGGAAAGGCGCGGCCGCAGTCAGGCAGGGGCTGTCCGTCATAAGATGCGGCAGCCCTTGCCAATTTTCTTGTTTTCATGTATGATGTTGTTGTCAGGGACAGAGGATGCTCTGGCAGGGCAGAAATGCCGAAAATGCAGCGAAGGTCCGGCGGGAAAAGATCCCGGAAAAGAGCTGTAAATAAAATACAGAAAGCGGGTGAAGCTTGTGGTTGAATTAGATCAGTTCAAATATACGTTATCAACGTATGAAAAACCATTAGTGGAAGTGAGGGATTCACTTTGACCTGGACAATAAGGTCAAGCGAATCGAAGAATTAGATAAGAATATGGAAGAGCCGGGTTTCTGGGATGACGCGGAAAAGTCTACCCGGCTGGTGAAAGAGGCAAAGAATTTAAAGGATACGGTAGAGGGCTTCCGGAAGCTTGAGACGGCTTACGAGGAGATCGGCCTTCTGATCGAGATGGGAAATGAGGAGAATGATCCTTCCGTGATCCCGGAGATCCAGCAGATGATGGATGATTTTTCCGAGAAGCTGGAAAATCTGCGCCTGGCGACCCTCCTTACGGGAGAGTACGATAACTGCAACGCCATTCTGCGTCTGAATGCCGGAGCCGGAGGAACTGAGTCCTGCGACTGGTGCAGCATGCTTTACCGGATGTACTGCAGATGGGCAGATAAGCATGGATTTACAACAGAGGTGCTGGATTATCTGGACGGAGACGAAGCGGGAATCAAGTCCGTGGCCATTCAGATTAACGGAAGCAATGCCTTCGGCTATCTGAAGTCCGAGAGAGGAGTCCACCGTCTGGTGCGGATTTCTCCCTTTAACGCGGCAGGCAAACGGCAGACCTCCTTTGTTTCTTGTGATGTGATGCCGGATATTGAGGAAGATCTGGATGTGGAGATCAATATGGATGATCTGCGCATTGACACTTACCGTTCCAGCGGCGCCGGCGGTCAGCACATCAATAAGACCTCTTCGGCGATCCGGATTACCCATATTCCTACGGGAATTGTAGTAACCTGTCAGAATGAGCGTTCCCAGTTCCAGAACAAGGACAAGGCCATGCAGATGTTAAAGACCAAGCTGATGATGCTTAAGCAGCAGGAAAATGCAGAGAAGATCTCCGATATCCGCGGTGATGTGAAGGAAATCGGCTGGGGAAGCCAGATCCGATCCTACGTTCTGCAGCCTTATACCATGGTAAAAGACCATCGGACCGGGGAAGAAAGCGGCAATGTGACCAGCGTTCTGGACGGCGGAATCGATCCTTTTATCAGTGCGTATTTAAAGTGGTTAAGCCTGGGATGCCCGGATAAGCACGCGCAGGATTAAAAAACAGTTGCAAAGACTGTATAATTATGCTAATATCTTCCGTATGAACACAGATGTTTTCCGGATGCGGACAAACCAAGGCTCCGGTAATACTGACGGAGGAAACCATGGAAGAAAAAAGCAAATATTTTGTCGTAAAACAAAAGGCGGTGCCGGAAGTGCTTTTAAAAGTGGTGGAGGCGAAAAAGCTCCTGGAATCGGAGCGGGCCATCACCATTCAGGAAGCGACAGACAAGGTAGGCATCAGCCGCAGCTCGTTTTATAAGTACAAAGATGATATTTTTCCTTTTTATGACAATACAAAAGGAAAAACCATAACCCTGGTAATTCAGATGGATGATGAGCAGGGGCTGCTGTCCGATCTGCTTCATGTAGTGGCGGTGTATAAGGCGAATATTCTGACGATTCATCAGAGTATTCCGGTTAATGGAGTCGCCACCCTGACTTTAAGTGTTGAGGTCAGGTCCAATACAGGCAATGTCTCCAAAATGGTGGAAGACATAGAAGAGATGAACGGAATCCACTATGTGAAAATATTAGCCAGGGAGTAGAGCGATTATGATTAATGTAGCAATCATGGGATACGGCACCATCGGTTCCGGTGTGGCTGAGATCCTGGAAACAAACAAAGAAATTATTGCAAAAAATGTGGGCCAGGAAGTGGCGTTAAAGTATGTGCTGGATCTGCGGGATTTTCCCGGAAGTCCGGTGGAGGATAAGGTGGTTCATGATTTTTCTATTATCGAAAAGGACCCGGAGGTCCAGATTGTTGTGGAAACCATGGGTGGCCTGAATCCCTCCTATCCTTTTGTGAAAGCCTGCCTTCTGGCTGGAAAGCATGTTGCCACCTCCAACAAGGCGCTGGTGGCGGCTTACGGCACAGAACTTCTGCAGATTGCCAGAGAAAAAGAAGTAAACTTCTTTTTTGAGGCCAGTGTAGGCGGCGGCATTCCCATTATCCGCCCTCTGTACCGCTGCCTGATGGGAGAAAAGATCCTGAATATTACAGGAATCTTAAACGGGACCACGAATTTTATCCTGACGAAGATGGATAAAGAAGGCTGGGCCTTTGATGCGGCTTTAAAGGAGGCTCAGCGCCTGGGCTATGCAGAGCGGAACCCGGAGGCAGATGTGGAAGGGCATGATACCTGCCGCAAGATTGCCATTCTTACGGCTATGGCTACAGGAAAAGAAGTCAATTACGAGGATATCTATACGGAGGGGATTACAGGCATCTCCGACGTGGATTTCCGGTATGCAGATAAGATGGGAATGTCTGTCAAGCTTTTTGGATCCAGCTCCATGGGAGAGGATAATCTGGTAAAAGCGTATGTGGCGCCTATCATGATTGACCGGAATCATCCTCTCTATATGGTAAGCGATGTCTATAATGGAATCATGGTAACCGGAAATATGCTGGGTGAAACCATGTATTACGGAAGCGGCGCAGGAAAGCTTCCCACTGCCAGTGCGGTGGCGGCGGATATTATTGATGCGGCAAAGCACGTAAATCGGAATGTGCCTATGGGATGGAATAGTGAGCGGCAGGCCATAGCGCCCATGGAAGCCAATGAATTCCGTTACTTTATCCGTATGGCCGGACAGCCTGAGGAGCGCCTGGGCAGTCTGATGGAACTGGACCCGGAGGAAGCGGTGACGCTGGAGGGAATGGATGAATTTGCCGTTGTAACCAGACCGATGC
Organism: Candidatus Caccovicinus merdipullorum; assembly: GCA_018715905.1. Lineage (GTDB taxonomy): Bacteria > Bacillota > Clostridia > Lachnospirales > Lachnospiraceae > Caccovicinus > Caccovicinus merdipullorum. The sequence continues at coordinate 8,835 of DVKS01000165.1, forward strand.
TGGAGGCCGATTTTAAAGAGCTGACTGCCGGCCTGGACGGCCTGATCAAATTTATACGGGTGGAACAGTAGAAA
>DVKS01000166.1 GCA_018715905.1 Candidatus Caccovicinus merdipullorum
TTTAAGAAAAGAGACAAGAGAATAAAAGAAACGATATGCGCGAGTGGCTCAGGGGTGGAGCACCACCTTGCCAAGGTGGGGGCCGCGGGTTCGAATCCCGTCTCGCGCTCTTTTTATTTTTAGCGGAAGCCTGATAAGATCAAGGTTTCCGCTATTTTTGTGTGTCTTACAAGTTGTAGATGATCTAGGATGCTTAATAATTTTCGGCTGCCTATGAAATCACTACCGCCAGGTTAAGCAGCCGTTGTCAGATTTTAATTCGCTCTTGAAAGCATTTTGGCACATAGAATTACACCAAGTCTGTTTTATAGTGGGAGATGATCTGCTATCAGGTGTGGCAGTTAAAATTATGTCCGTATCTTATTCTTATTCCGCCATTCCCTGGGAGACATGCCGTAGGTATGTTTAAAGGCACGGGAGAAGTGCAGCTGGTTGGGATAGCCTACGGCATTTCCGATGTCTCCGATAGTTAAATCCGTTAATTTCAAAAGCTCAGTGGCCTTTACCATACGGTAGTCCATAATAAATTCTTTTGGAGATTTTCCGATGGCGTCTTTGAAGATCCTGCCGAAGTAGCTGCGGTTCAGCCCGCAGGACTTGGCGATTCCTTCTACGGAAATATCGTTCTGAAAATTCTGTTCAATGTACGTAAGTGCTTCCTTGATATAAAAATCCCGTACCCGTCCTTCGCTGGAGAGTCTCATGGAAACAGAAGAGCGGGACATATAATCGATAAACAGATAGAGATGTCCGATCAGGTGAAAGGGAGACTCCTCTCCGTGCTCTGCCATATAGAGCATTTCTTTTTTCATTTCTTCACGAAGTTCTTTGGAGTGGGCGCGGTAAACCGGATTATCCAGGCTCAGCCCGGCCAGTTCTACGATTTCTTTGGCACGGAGCCCATCGAATTCTACCCATACATATTCCCAGGGAAGGTGCTGGTCGGCTATATAAGTGGTGATCTGCCGCGGAAAGATCATAAAACCCTGGCCGCTTTTGATCTGATAAGTCTGGGTCTCGCCTTTTGCGTTATCTGCCATTAATTTTCCTGTGCCGGAAAGCACAAAATGGAACAGATAGTGATTCCGGGAAGCCGGTCCGAAGGAATGGGCAGGCTCGCACTGTTCTTTTCCGAACTGATACAGTCCCAGGTCAACAAAGTTTTCATTGGGAAATACGTAAAATAAAAGATCACTCATATGCAGAATCCTCCTGAAGGGATATCAAGTGTTGTCAGACTGCAGCGCTGTGCCTGGAGTCCGGTCAATGTCCTTATCTATAAATATACCAAAATGCTACCCTATTTGGCAATATAAAGATAAAAGTCGCATAAAGACATAAAAAGCCAAATATACAGGTATTTATATGCGCATTATGGGATGTTATAATTGTTTCAGCAACTAAGAGATGTTAAAAAGGAGGGAGCTGAAACGATTATGAGAAGGAAAAATGCGATTAATGCTGTCCTGGCAGCGAGTCTGCTGGCAGCCGCCGTTCTTTCGGGGTGCAGTTCAGGAGGAAACAGTGGAGTCACGGAGATCGAGATCCTGCAGTACAAGCCGGAGGCTGCCACGTATTTCCAGAAGGTGGAAGATGAATTTAATGCGGCCCATGACAATATTCATCTGACCATCAGTTCACCCAACGACGCCAGCACGATCATGAGGACGCGGTTTGTCAGAGAGGATTATCCGGACATCATCGGAATAGGAGGAGATATTAACTATTCCTATTATGTGGACGCGGATATTCTGGCTGATGTTTCGGATTATGCCGGACTGGCGGATATCAATGAGGCTTACATTGATATTCTGGAAGGCCTGGAGATCGTACCCACAGAGGGCACATACGGTGTTCCTTATGTAGCCAACGCGGCAGGCATCCTGTATAACCGGGATATGTTTGAAGAGCACGGATGGGAGATCCCCCAGACCTGGGATGAGCTGATCAGCCTGTGCGGGGAGATTCAGGAAGAGGGAATTCTGCCTTTCTACTTTGGATTCCGTGATACCTGGACCTGCCTGGCTCCGTGGAATGCCCTGGCAGTATGCCTTGCACCCGCCGATACCTGTAAGCAGGTAAATGCAGGCGAGACCACATTTACTGCTGAATACCGGGAGACGGCGGAAAAATGTCTGGAACTGGTAAGCTACGGTCCCGATGATCCGTTTGCCTATGGCTATAATGATGCCTGCACCGCTTTTGCAAACGGGGATTCCGCCATGTATCCAATCGGAAGCTATGCAGTACCGCAGATTCTGTCTGTGAATCCGGATATGAACATTGACTCCTTCCCGCTTCCTGCAAGCAATGATACGGCAGAGAATACACTGAATTCCGGTGTGGACTTAATGTTCTGCGTGACGGCAGAATGTGAGAATAAGGAAGCTGCTTATGAAGTGCTGGATTTCCTCCTTGCAGATGAAAACATCCAGGCTTATATTGATGACCAGAATGCAGTTCCCTGTAAGACCGGTGAATTCAAACTGGCATCCCAGCTGGATGGTATGCTTCCGTTTATCGAATCGGGAAACATGACGGATTATCAGGATCACTATTATCCATCGGAGATGGCAGCAGATGCGCTGATCCAGACGTTCCTGATCAATCAGAATGTGGATGAGTTCCTTAATACTTTTGACACGAACTGGCAGAGATACAACAGAGACATCATCCGTCAGGTTCAGGAATACGAGGAAGCAAATAATACTGCTGAATAGGAAAGGAGCAGGGCAAAATGAAGAAATTAAATGACAGCAAACGGACATATATGCTGATCACCATACCGATCCTGGCACTGTTTGTCTGCTTTAACACGATACCGCTGATCCGCGGCGTCTTCTACAGCTTTACCAATTTCAAGGGTTTTGGATCTTACGACTGGGTGGGATTCCGGAATTATATCGATTTGTTTACGGACTCACGTATCGGAGGATCTTACCTGTTTACCATTAAACTGGCTATTACAGCTACCATCATCACCAATGTGGTCAGCCTGATCCTGGCGCTGGGGCTGAACAGCAGTATTAAAGGAAAAACCTTCCTGCGTGCAGCATATTTTATTCCCAACGTACTGGGCGCCCTGGTGGTAGGCTATATTTTCCAGTATTTCTTCACCTACATCCTTCCCGGGCTGGGAAACGCGCTGGGAATCGAAGCACTTAGTTCCAGTATGCTTTCCAACAGCAGCACAGCATGGTTTTCCATCGTGATCGTGTGTGCATGGCAGTCCATTGCAATGAATACGATCATTTACATATCTGGAATCCAGACCGTTCCCGAGGATGTGTATGAGGCGGGAGACCTGGATGGCGCTACCGGATGGAAAAAGTTCCGGCACCTGACTTTTCCGCTGATTATTCCGTTTTTTACCATCAACATGGTTCTGTGTGTAAAGAACTTCCTGATGGTATTCGATCAGATCGTGGCAATGACCAGCGGCGGTCCGGAGCAGAGTACCGAATCCATTTCCTATCTGATTTATAAGAATGGTCTGTCAGGCGGAAGTTTTGGCTATCAGAGCGCCAACGCGGTAGTATTCTTTATCGTAATTGTAGCGATTTCCGTGGCACAGATGACGATTTCAGGAAAGAAGGAGGAGCAGTTATAATGTATGAAAAAATGAAAGCAAAAGTAAACTGGCCTGTTACGATCCTGTTATTTATTGGTCTGATCACCGTGGCGTTCCCTCTGTACATGACGATCGTGATTGCTTTTAAACAGCCGTCGGAGATGACCAACAGCATTTCGGGGATCCTTTCTCTCCCGAATTCCTGGAGCTTAAGCAATTTTGCACAGGCCATGGAACTGACGGATTTCTGGCGTTCTCTGGGAACCAGCCTTATGGTAACTGCTGCTGCCGTAATCCTCAGTCTGCTGATCCATTCCCTGATGGGATATGCAGTGGGAAGAAATAAGGCCCACAGCAAATGGTATAATTTCGTTTATCTGTTTATCGTAAGCGGTATGTTCGTTCCCTTTGCTATTCTGATGATGCCTCTGGCAAAGCAGACGGCAGAGATGCATTTAGACAACTGGTTCGGCGTTATCCTGCTTTATGTGGTATTTTATATGCCCATGAACCTTCTTCTGTATTCCGGATATCTGGTAAATATTCCGGTAGCCCTTGAGGAGGCGGCAAGAGTGGACGGCGCAACCACATGGCGGACGTTCTGGCGGATTATTTTCCCCATCATGAAGCCCATGCATGCTACAGTAGCGGTAATCACAGCGCTGGCAGTATGGAACGATGTTATGACGCCGTTAATTATCATGTCAGGAAAGGGAACCAATACGCTGCCTCTGGCACAGCTGACGTTCCAGACACAGTTCGGAACAAACTATAATCTGGCCTTTGCATCCTATTTGCTGGCGTTGATTCCCATCATTATCTTCTATGTACTCTGCCAGAAACAGATCATCAATGGTGTGGTAAACGGCGCTGTAAAATAATTGAGATATGCCCTGGCAGCAGAATGATGAATCAGGAGGAAATAAATATGGGCATAGTATACGATGAAAAAAACAAAACCATTTCACTGCACACAAAAAACACAACGTATCAGATGCAGGTGGACCGGTACGGATTTCTGCTCCACCTGTACTATGGAAAACGCGCCGAAGGCTGCATGGATTACCTGCTGACCTATTATGACCGCGGATTTTCCGGCAATCCCTACGAGGCGGGCAGAGACAAGACCTACTCGATGGATGCCCTTCCCCAGGAGTTCCCTTCCCTGGGGACCGGGGATTACCGGACGCCGGCATGCATTATCCGGAATGCAGACGGTACCTTTTCCAGCGATTTCCGATACGAAAGCCATTCCATCAAAGAGGGCAAATACGCCCTGAAAGGGCTTCCGGCAGTTTATGCCGAAAGTCATGAGGCCCAGACGCTGGAAATACTCCTTACAGACCGGGCCACGGGAGTGCAGGCAGTGCTCCTTTACGGGGTGCTTCCTGAATTCGATATCATCACCAGAAGCCTTCGGATCATAAATGCCGGAAGCGGACAGATTGCCGTAAAAAAACTGGCTCCTGCATGTCTGGATATTGTGGGAGGAAAATATGACTTTATTACCTTTTACGGCCGTCACGCCATGGAGCGGAATTTCCAGAGGCTGCCCATAGGACATGGGATTTCAAAGATCGGAAGCCTCCGGGGGACTTCCAGCCATCAGTATAATCCGGCGGTAATTGCGGCGGACCATGAGACTACGGAAGATGCAGGGGCCTGCTACGGGATGGCCTTTGTATACAGCGGAGGATTCCAGAGCGAGGCGGGGATGGATCAGTACGGCCAGACAAGACTCCTTATGGGATTCAGCGAAGAGCAGTTTTCTTATCCTTTGAATCCGGGAGAAGCGCTTCAGGCTCCGGAGGTTATTCTCAGCTATTCGTTCCAGGGACTGGGACAGCTGTCCCAGAATTTCCATCGCTGCATCCGGACCCATCTTTGCCGGGGAAAATATAAAGAAGCCGTGCGGCCGGTGCTGCTGAACAGCTGGGAGGCATCTTATTTTGACTTTACCGGCGACTCCCTTCTTAAGCTGGCCAAACAGGCGGCAGACCTGGGAATCGAAATGTTTGTTATGGATGACGGGTGGTTTGGAAAGAGAGACAGCGAGACAAGAGGTCTTGGAGACTGGAAGGTCAATGAAGAAAAGCTTGGCTGTACATTAGGGGAGCTGATCCGCCGCATCAATGACATGGGCCTGAAGTTCGGCATCTGGATCGAGCCGGAGATGGTCAATGAAGACAGCGATCTGTACCGGGCGCATCCGGACTGGGCGCTTGCAATACCGGGAAGGATGCCGAACCGTTCGCGGCACCAGCTTGTCCTTGATTTTTCAAGGAAAGAAGTGGTGGATTCCATTTACCAGCAGATCTGCAGCGTGCTGGATCAGGGAAATGTAGAGTATATTAAGTGGGATATGAACCGCAGTCTTGCCGATATCTATTCATCGGCGGCCGACTGTCAGGGGAGAGTTCTCCATGATTATGTGCTGGGCCTTTATGATTTTCTGGAAAGGATTGTGGAGCGGTATCCGCATATTCTGATTGAGGGCTGCAGCGGCGGAGGCGGACGGTTTGATGCCGGAATGCTTTATTATACCCCGCAGATCTGGTGCAGCGACAATACGGATCCCATTGACCGTCTGGAGATCCAGTACGGGACATCCTTTATCTATCCTGTTTCTTCTGTGGGTGCTCACGTATCGGCCTCGCCCAATCACCAGACTGGAAGGTGTACGCCTTTAAAGACCCGAGGCACAGTGGCTTCTGCAGGAACCTTTGGCTATGAACTGAATCTGGATAAGATCAGTGAAGAAGAGAAGGATGAGATCCGGAAACAGATTGCAGAGTATAAGCAGAATGCTTCGCTGGTACAGAACGGCCTTTATTTCCGCCTGACCAATCCGCAGACAGAAAATACAGGCGCATGGGAATTCGTGTCGGAAGACCGGAGAGAAGCCCTTGTGCAGGCGGTCAGCATCAGGCAGCACGGAAATATGACGGTAGATTATATTAAGATAAAGGGATTAAAAGAAAATGCCATGTACCGTGAAACCGGGAGCGGGAAGCTGTTTAACAGCACTGCTCTCAGGGAAGCAGGCTTCCCCATGCCTGCAGAGTTTGGAGAATACCGGGCATATCAGTGGCATTTCATACTGGAAGATGACGGCGCCAGATAGGCGCCGTCATTTTTGATATGGTAAAGAAAATTATTTTTTCTGAGAGGCCGCCGGGGATGGTGAGGACAGCTTTCTTCCGGCCTTTTTTACAAAGTATACACAATAGGGAACTTCCACTAACAGCATAACGCTCCATCCGATGGCGCAGGCGATTGCCACGCCGTTCATCCCAACCCGGGGAACCAGGATATAGACGAAAATAACCCGGAGGGAAGTCTGGATAAAGGTTCCCAAAAGCGTAATGCTCATATTTCCCATGCCGCGGAAGAATCCCTGGAAGCCGTTGGTGAAGCCGGGAAAGATATAAAATACAGCCATCAGGCTTAAATAGCTGCAGCCAAGGGCCACCACCTGCTGGTCTGCTTCCGTAACGAACAGCTGCATGAAGGGGCGTTTAAAGATCCAGGTCACAGCGCAGATCAGGATCCAGTAACAGAATTCCAGCGTCAGTCCCACCCGGAAACCCTGGAGAATCCGTTCATGTTTTCCGGCGCCGCGATTCTGTGCGGTGAAGGTGGTGATGCCGTGGGAAATGCTCTGCTCCGGCAGGCAGGCGTAATCATCAATCCGGTTTACTGCGTTAAAGCTTGCCATAGCATCGATTCCCATGGTATTTACCGCTCCCTGAATCAGAAGCTTTCCTACCGGCTGGCAGGCCTGCTGCAGGGCGGTGATGCTGCCGTAGCGGATCGTCTGTTTTAACAGCCTGCGGTCCATGGCAAATTCATGGAAACCAAGCTGCAGAAGGGGAATTTTCCGGTATACATACGTGATGCACAGGATGGCGGAAGTAGCTTCTGCGATCACTGTAGTGACGGCAGAACAGATGATTCCCAGACCGAAATACCCGATAAAAATAATATCCAGCACACCGTTAAGTACAGAGGAAAACATTAAAAAGGTCAGAGGTGTTTTTGAATCGCCTACGCTTTTTAAGGCAGCGGAAAGGGCGTTGTAGAAAAAGGTAAAGGGCGCGCCCAGGAAGATGATGCGCAGGTACAGACTGGTAATACCCA
>DVKS01000167.1 GCA_018715905.1 Candidatus Caccovicinus merdipullorum
TTTCCGCAAAATACCTTTATTTCACCAGCAGGCTCTTTCCGGTCATCTCCTTAGGCTGCTCCATTCCCATCAGCTCAATAAGGGTAGGAACAATGTCAGCCAGGCAGCCGCCCTCTCTCAGCTTATAGGAGGGATCTGCGTTCACCAGGATAAAGGGAACGGGATTGGTGGTGTGTGCCGTCCAGGGCTCACCGGTAGCATAATCCACCAGCTGCTCTGCATTGCCGTGGTCAGCACAGATAAACAGAATGCCGTCCACTTCCTTGATGGCATCCACAGCCTTGCCTACGCACTCATCCACCGTCTCGATGGCCTTGATGGCAGCAGACTCCACGCCGGTGTGGCCCACCATATCCGGGTTCGCAAAGTTGATGATGATCACATCATATTTTCCGGACTTAATGGCCTCAACCAGCTTCTCGCACACCATGGGCGCGCTCATCTCCGGCTTCAGATCATAAGTTGGAACCTCCTTGGGAGAAGGAACCAGGATCCGGTCCTCGCCCTCATTCGGCTCCTCAACGCCGCCGTTAAAGAAGAAGGTAACATGGGCATATTTCTCGGTTTCTGCGATTCTGGCCTGCTTTAATCCATGGGCAGCCAGGAACTCGCCGAAGGTATTGGTAATCTCTTCTTTGTGGAAGGCTACCAGCTTGTTGGAAATGGTCTCATCGTAATCAGTGAAGCATACGTATACCAGATCCATCCGCTTTCCTCTCTCAAATCCGTCAAATTCGTCATCGCAGAAAGCGCGGGTAATCTCTCTTGCACGGTCCGGGCGGAAATTAAAGAAGATGATGGAATCATGCTCCTGAATCAGTCCCACAGGCTCTCCATCCTCTGTAACTACCGTGGGAACCACAAACTCATCGTACTTTTCCTCATCGTAGGAAGCCTGGATTCCGGCCGGTCCGCTTACAGCAGTTCTGCCCTCTCCCTTAGTCAGGGCATCATAGGCCAGCTTTACACGGTCCCAGTTTTTGTCCCGGTCCATGGCATAATAACGGCCCATAACAGAAGCAACTTTGCCTACGCCCAGCTCCTTCATCTTCGCCTCAAGGGTCTCCACAAATTCCTTTCCGGAAGCCGGCGGTGTGTCACGGCCGTCCAGGAAGCAGTGTACGAATACCTTCTCAAGGCCCTGACGCTTTGCCAGCTCCAGCAGGCCGAAAATGTGGGTCAGATGGCTGTGTACGCCGCCATCCGACACCAGGCCGTATAAATGAAGAGCGGAATCATGCTTTTTGCAGTTCTCCACTGCCTCTAAAAATGCAGGATTTTCAAAAAAGTCCCCATCCTGAATGGACTTGGTAATGCGGGTCAGCTCCTGGTACACGATGCGGCCTGCACCCATATTCAGATGGCCTACCTCAGAATTTCCCATCTGACCATCCGGCAGACCGACTGCCATACCGCTGGCATATCCCTTAACAAACGGGCACTGGCTCATCAGCTGGTCCATAATAGGCGTCCGCGCCTCGCATACTGCATTATGATCGCAATTATCATTCAGGCCATAGCCGTCCAGAATCATCAATACTACTGGTTTCTTGCTCATGTTGTTCTCCTTCCCTGCTGAAAAAGGCCCTCCGGCCCTTTCTGCAGTACATCCTTATCAATGTCCCTTTGGATAATATTTTACATGAATTAACAATGTCTGACAAGCCCCTGCTCTTCAGAATATTTCCCAAAAAACGGGGAACCATACGCACTGGTTCCCCTTTCTGAACACATTACTTATTATAATTGACAATCTTTCCGAAATCCGGTTTTAACGACGCGCCGCCTACCAGACCGCCGTCGATATTTGGCTGTGCGAATAATTCCGGTGCGGAAGCTGCAGATACCGAACCGCCGTACTGGATGCGGATGGCTTCTGCCGTTGCTTCGTCATAGATCTCGCCGATGCATGCACGGATCGCTGCGCATACTTCCTCAGCCTGCTCGGTGGTAGCCACCTTGCCGGTTCCGATGGCCCAGATGGGCTCATAAGCGATAACTGCCGTCTTTGCCTGATCTGCCGTCACATTCTGGAAGGCAATCTTGATCTGCTGGCGGATCCAGTCAATGGTAATGCCCTGCTCTCTCTGGGTCAGGGACTCGCCGCAGCAGATAATCGGAGTAATGCCATGTTCAAAGGCCTTCAATACCTTCTTGTTCACAGTCTCATCCGTCTCTGCGAAATATTCTCTTCTTTCAGAATGGCCGATAATCACATACTTTACGCCGGCATCCGTCAGCATAGCAGGAGAAATCTCGCCGGTATAAGCGCCCTTCTCCTCAAAGTACATATTTTCAGCGCCGATCTGGATATTCGTTCCTTTCGCTGCCTCCATAGCCGGAATGATGTCAATGGCCGGAACGCAGAATACTACGTCCACCTCATCATTGGCTACCAGGGGCTTTAAGGTCTCAACCAGCACAACTGCCTCGGAAGGAGTCATGTTCATCTTCCAGTTGCCTGCAATAATCTTTTTTCTTCCCATTTTATTAATCTCGCTTTCCTCATCCGGCATGTCCGCGCCGCAGAGATCTGCCCGCCGGCATGCCGGTTATTTGCACAGCTGATTACTTATTGTCTGCTGCAGCTACGCCAGGCAGTTCCTTGCCCTCCAGGAATTCCAGAGAAGCGCCGCCGCCGGTGGAAATATGGGTCATCTTATCCGCAAAGCCCAGTCTCTTTACAGCGTTTACAGAATCGCCGCCGCCGATTACCGTAGTTGCATCCTGTAACTCTGCTACTGCACGGCAGATTTCCAGAGTACCCTCTGCAAAGTTTGCAAACTCGAATACGCCCATGGGTCCGTTCCATACTACAGTCTTAGCACCCTCTAAGGCCTTCTTATATGCCTCGATGGTCTTCGGTCCGATATCAAATCCGGACCAGCCGGCTTCCAGAACATCTACTACCTTCTTCTCGGTATCGTCCTTGAACTCCTTGCCCTCTACGTGATCTACGGGAAGCAGGAAGTTTACGCCTCTGTCCTTTGCCTTCTGGATCATCTCCAGCGCGTAATCCAGCTGATCCTCCTCGCATAAGGAGTTTCCAACTTCCTGGCCCTGTGCCTTTAAGAAGGTGTAAGCCATACCGCCGCCGATGATCAGGGTGTCTACCTTCTCTAACAGGTTGTTGATAACCTTGATCTTATCGGAAACCTTTGCGCCGCCCAGAATTGCCACGAAAGGACGAACCGGGTTCTCTACAGCCTGGCCTAAGAACTTGATCTCCTTCTCCATCAGGTAGCCAACTACGTTCTCCTTGGTGTACTTGGTTACGCCTACGTTGGAGCAGTGAGCACGGTGAGCGGTACCGAAAGCATCGTTAACGAAAATGCCGTTGTCGCAGAGAGCAGCCAGCTCCTTTGCGTACTCATCAGCAGCCGGATCCTTGCCGTACTTGGTCTCCTCTACGCGGTAACGGGTGTTCTCCAGCAGAAGAACCTGTCCATCTTCCAGACCTGCAGCCAGAGCCTGGGTCTCCGGACCGGTTACCTTGGGATCGCTGACAAACTTAACCTCTACGCCCAGACGCTCGCTTAATGCAGGCGCAACCGGAGCCAGAGACATAGCCGGAACAGGCTCTCCTTTCGGCTTTCCTAAATGGGAGCACAGGATTACCTTTGCGCCCTGATCCAGAAGCTTCTTAATGGTAGGGATTGCTCCGTCGATACGATTGTAATTCTGGATTACGCCGTCCTTTAACGGTACGTTAAAGTCGCAGCGAACCAAAACTTTCTTTCCCTTTAAATCCTTTAAATCATCTACAGTTTTCTTATTCAGCATAATAAATATACTCCTTTCAACGTAAAAAGGAGGCCGGTCCAAATGACCGGACCTCCTTAAGGTCTTGATTCGTGATTAAAATCGAGAATCGCAATGAGAAAAGAATTAGCCTAACTCAGCGAAGTACTTAATGGTGCGAACCATCTGGCTGGTGTAGGAGTTCTCATTGTCATACCAGGAAACTACCTGAACCTCATATAAATCGTCTGCGATCTTGCAAACCATGGTCTGGGTAGCATCGAATAAGGAGCCGTACTTCATTCCGATTACGTCGGAAGATACGATCTGATCCTCATTGTATCCGAAGGACTCGGAAGCAGCAGCCTTCATAGCGGCATTGATGCCTTCCTTGGTAACGTCGGTTCCCTTAACAACTGCGGTTAAGATGGTGGTGGAGCCGGTCGGTACCGGAACACGCTGTGCAGAACCGATTAACTTTCCGTTTAACTCAGGAATTACCAGGCCGATAGCCTTAGCAGCGCCGGTGCTGTTGGGAACGATGTTGGCAGCGCCTGCTCTTGCTCTTCTTAAGTCACCCTTTCTGTGGGGACCATCCAGGATCATCTGATCGCCGGTGTAAGCATGAATGGTGCTCATGATACCGGACTGGATGGGAGCGTAGTCATTTAATGCCTTTGCCATAGGAGCCAGGCAGTTGGTGGTACAGGAAGCTGCGGAAATGATCTTGTCCTCAGCGGTTAATGTCTTCTCATTTACGGAATAAACGATGGTCTTTAAGTCGTTTCCGGCAGGTGCGGAAATAACAACCTTCTTAGCGCCGGCATCGATGTGAGCCTGAGCCTTGTCCTTAGAGCAGTAGAAACCGGTGCACTCTAATACAACGTCTACGCCTAACTCGCCCCATGGCAGATCAGCTGCCTTCGGCTCCTTGTAGATGGTGATCTTCTTGCCGTCAACGGTGATGGAATCCTCGCCAGCCTCTACGGTGTGCTTGCCCTCGCCGATGTGTCCGCAATATCCGCCCTGTGCAGTATCATACTTTAACAGGTTTGCTAACATCTTGGGATCGGTTAAGTCGTTGATTGCTACAACGTCATATCCCTCTGCTCCGAACATCTGACGGAAAGCCAGACGGCCGATACGTCCAAAACCATTAATTGCTACTTTTACTGCCATGATTGAATTCCTCCTATTATTTATTACTTAAAATTTGTTAAATAATAATCAACCTCTTCATATTGTACATAATTTCATTTGAAATAGCAAGTCCTTTTTCACACGAATCCCAGATTTTATGTAATTTTTACGTTTTCTCATCATTGGTTTTTCACATCTTCTTTAAACTGCTTCCAGGCATCCTCATGTTCCACAAAATACAGAGGGCAGGCTTTTCCGCTGACATCGTAGTGACGGATCACATCTTCCCGGCCGATTTTTACTGCATCGCAGAGCCAGGCCGTAAGCTTTACCAGGGCCTCATAAGTGGCGTCCGTAAATTTTCCTGTTTCATCTGGATGGCAGCATTCAATGGAAATGGTATCGTAATTCCGGTTATTGGATGCGTAGGCAATTTCATCGATGGGAACGCACTGAATGATCTCCCCATCCAGTCCGATGACGAAATGGGCGCTGGCGCTTGTGCCTCCCTCCTGCCCCTGGTCCGCCAGGTTGTCAAAATAATTCCGGTTCTGTTCTGCTGTGGACCCCGGGTTTGCCACGTAATGAACCACAATGTCATTGACCTCCCGCAGGGATACCGCAGGCCTGGAATAAATATTTTTCCGAATCAGGTTCTGCTCAATCCAGACCGGCATTTCAATGGAAGAAAGATCGACTCTGGGACCGGCATCTCTGCCCCATCGGTACCATCCGGCGCCCATTCCTGCAAAGAAAGCGGACACGATTACCAGAACACCGCACAGAAATGACAGCAGCGCTCCGCCGCATCCCCGTTTCCGTTTTCCCGCCGTCTTTCTGCCTCTGTCCCGGCCCCGGCTCCTGCCGCTCTCCTCTGCCGCCATGCGCCGGTCTCTCCGGCTGCCTGACACAGTCTTCTGCCTTCCGGTTCCGACAGTGAAAATGTTTTCCCGCTCATCATCCCTCATGTCTCATCCTCCTCGTCAATGATAATTTTAGTCTATCCCTATTGTCCTTTTCTGTCAATTTTTGCCGCATGTGGATTTCCTACGATTTTCTTAACAGTCCCGAAAGCAGATGCCCTTCCTCTGGTCCGGCTTCTTTCGCTTCCATGTTTTTATATCATGCACCTTCTTTGCTATTTATCTATAAGTATTTTTAATAGAACACCCTGATTGTATTATCTATATGAAATATGTTAAACTAATTATATGTTTTGCTTTTTACCAAGATAATGATCGAATGCATTGGAGGATAAGAAATAATGGGTGGATTTTTTGGCGTAACATCAAAGGACGACTGTGTGATGGACCTTTTTTTCGGTACGGACTACCATTCTCATCTGGGTACACGGCGAGGCGGCATGGCAGTATATGGACCACGTGGCTTCCAGCGGAGCATTCATAATATTGAAAATTCTCCTTTCCGCACCAAGTTTGAGCGGGATGTGGAAGAACTGGAAGGCAGATCGGGCATCGGTTCCATTTCCGACAATGAACCGCAGCCTCTGCTGATCCAGTCCCACCTGGGCAGTTTTGCCATTGTAACAGTGGGAAAGATCAATAACGAAGAAGAACTGGTCCACCAGGCCTACGAAAACGGACATATTCATTTTATGGAGATGAGCGGCGGGCGGATCAATGCTACCGAACTGACTGCTTCTATTATTAATCAGAAGCAGAGCCTTGTGGAAGGCCTTCTCTATGCCCAGGAAATGATCAAAGGCTCCATGACGATCCTGATCCTGACGCCGGAAGGTATTTATGCCTCCCGTGACCGCTATGGGCGGACGCCGGTAATGATCGGGCGCAAGGAAAATGCTTTCTGCGTTTCTTTTGAAAGCTTTGCCTACATTAACCTGGGATACCATGATTATTCCGAACTGGGCCCCGGTGAGATCGTTCTGGTGTCTCCGGACGGAATCCAGTCCTTAAGCAAACCCCGGAAAGAAATGAAAATCTGCTCTTTCTTATGGGTTTATTACGGCTATCCCACATCCAGCTACGAAGGGGTAAACGTAGAAGACATGCGCTATCGGTGCGGAAGGATCCTGGCACAGCGGGATATGGGCTGCCGCGGCTGTTCCGGCTGCAGCAGCAGTGAAAATACAATCCATCCGGATGTGGTGGCCGGCGTTCCGGACTCCGGTACCGCTCACGCCATCGGCTATGCCAATGAGTCCGGCATTCCCTTTGCGCGGCCCTTCATTAAATACACGCCTACCTGGCCCCGCTCTTTTATGCCCCAGAACCAGAGCCAGCGGAACCTCATCGCCAAGATGAAGCTGATCCCGGTAAACGCCCTGATTCAGGGAAAAAGCCTGCTTTTAATTGACGACTCCATTGTGCGCGGCACCCAGCTGGGAGAAACCACGGAATTCCTCTACGAAAGCGGAGCCAAAGAAGTCCATATCCGTCCGGCCTGCCCGCCCCTTCTCTTCGGCTGCAAGTATTTGAATTTCTCCCGCTCGAATTCCGAGCTGGATCTGATTACCCGCCGGATCATCCGCGAGCGGGAAGGCGATGAAGTTTCCGAAGAAATCCTGGCCGATTACGCCGATCCGGACAGTCAGAATTATCATGAAATGATCGAAGAAATCCGCAAGCGGCTGAATTTCACTTCTCTGAAGTATCACAGGCTGGATGATCTGGTGGAGTCCATCGGCATCAGCCCGGATAAACTCTGCACCTATTGCTGGAGCGGAAAAGAATAAAAGACGCGCTGCAAAAAACGCCATGAAATCCGGCCTTTCCGGCTGTGTTTCATGGCGTTTCTGACTTCCGAACTCAGAGGCTCTTGGCCCGGTCTGCTATATTCTGGTGGAAATTAATGATCGGATGTTCATATTCGGCATCCATGTAAGAGGGGCATTCTATCACCTTAACCGGAATATGGCCAATGAACTTTTTGAAATTTCTTTTATTTTTTTCATTTTACTACTACACAAAAAGGAAATTATCATGTATAATAAACAAGTTCGTAAATATTTTATATGTATTTCCATATTTTCAGAAATACATCATCCGGAGACGTATCGAAGTGGCCATAACGAGCTTGACTCGAAATCAAGTTGTCGGGCAACCGGCACGTGGGTTCGAATCCCACCGTCTCCG
>DVKS01000168.1 GCA_018715905.1 Candidatus Caccovicinus merdipullorum
TCCTGTCACCCCGATTTTAAGAAAAGAGACAAGAGAATAAAAGAAACGATATGCGCGAGTGGCTCAGGGGTGGAGCACCACCTTGCCAAGGTGGGGGCCGCGGGTTCGAATCCCGTCTCGCGCTCTTTTTATTTTTAGCAGCGGAGCCGCGTTTTATGTGGCCTCCGCTGTTTCTATATCCTGCCTTTTTAAGGACAGTATCATTATCTAGATAAATCGCAATTTGTCGAACCATTCCCATTTCGGCGCACCTGGCTTTATGGGGTGTATATCGGAAACCATCAACAGCGCCTTTTTCTCGTCATAACTGTTCTTTGTCAAATGTTTGGCGATATACGGCATTAGTTGACACAATCGGATGGTTGCTAACAGAAAGTAAGGATGTAGCCATATTCAACAAATCAGCATTACTCAATTTACATTAAGACATTTTTGCTGAAGTTTTTGCAAAAGTTTTGGGATGGACAGCCTGGTTGACAGTCTCTTTTTTCAAGGATATACTTGATTGCATATCAGCAGATTTGACATTACAAATGAAAAGATCTGACGGCACAGCGATGGAGATGCGGCAGTCTCAGGGAGAAAACTATTTTTCATGAGAGACAGCCGGGGCCGGCAGGAGGAGAAAGGAGACAGAAGGATGAAATTTGCGTTTATTCTTATGGGCAGCGGATTTGATTCAGAAAAGGACCGGGCTGCCATTCACGGAGGAGAAATTCAGGTGGCAGGGGTGCCGGATCTTTCAGAAGGATGCCGGGTGGCAAAAGAACTGTGTGATTCTGGAGTTAACTGTATTGAACTGTGCGGGGCCTTCGGACCGGAAGGCGCGAAGGCCGTGATCCAGGCTACCGGAGGGAAAATTCCGGTAGGATACGTGACGCACCTTCCGGAACAGGACGCAATTTATGCAGAGGTCTTTGGAGAAAACAAGTGAACGCATTCATAAGAGACCCGGAGAGGGCCGGCAGGTTTTTACCAGGAAAAAACCTGCGCCCAATAGTTCCAGCCGGTAGAAGGGCTTTTATAATAACCCAGTCCAATGGATGTATAACCGGGATTTAAAATATTGCTCCGATGTCCCGGGCTGCTCATCCAGCCTTCCATTACCTGCTCCGGTGTGAGATAACCCAGTGCTGCATTTTCTCCGCTTCCGGAAAATCCGGCGCCGGTATCCGTAATGGCGGTATAATATTCTCTTCCATCGGGACGGGTATGGGAGAAGGAAATCTCCAGTTCGCCTGCCCGGGTATTTGCTGCGGCAGAAAGATAAGGGCAGAGAGCAAGGGGGGCAAGTCCGGCCTTGGCCCGTTCACTGTTTACCAGAGACAGAAGCCGGTGCTCGAAGGATGAAGCAGTTTCATAACCGGCTGCAGCGGAATGAGAGACCGCGGCAGGGATGACTGTATATGTTCCTGCGTGGATTGTCTGAGCCGGAATAAGAGAAAGGGAAGCAATTATTAAATATGTAATTATTGATTTTTTCATTATAAGATCACTCCTTGTTTTTTGTTGTTTATAGATTACGGAGTGTTTCGACGAAAACCGGGGGAGCATGGAAGAAAAAACGGAAAGATGAAAAGAAGGATAAAAAGAAAGACAAAAAACAGGGCGCTGCAGATCGTTTTGCAGCGCCCTTAAGTTATAAGAAGCATTCAAAAATATTTCAGTGAAGCAAAAGATTATACATTAAATCGAAACAGCACCACATCGCCGTCTTTGATTACATATTCCTTTCCTTCGGAGCGGACCAGACCTTTTTCTTTGGCTGCATTGTAGCTGCCGCAGTCTAAAAGATCCTGATAGTTTACAACTTCGGCCCGGATAAAGCCTCTCTCAAAGTCGGAGTGGATCTTTCCGGCTGCCTGGGGTGCTTTGGTACCCATCCGGATGGTCCAGGCTCTGGTTTCCGTAACGCCGGCAGTCAGATAGCTCATGAGGCCCAGGATACGGTAGCTGGCAGCAATCAGTTTGTCCAGACCGGATTCCGTCAGACCAAGCTCTTCCAGG
This sequence comes from Candidatus Caccovicinus merdipullorum, assembly GCA_018715905.1. Taxonomy (GTDB): domain Bacteria; phylum Bacillota; class Clostridia; order Lachnospirales; family Lachnospiraceae; genus Caccovicinus; species Caccovicinus merdipullorum. The sequence continues at coordinate 2,008 of DVKS01000168.1, forward strand.
AACATGGCTTTCTCATCATCATCCAGCTGGGCGATCTCCTCTTCGATCTGGGCACAGATAACGAATACTTCACAGCCGTTTTCCTTGGCAAATTCCCGGACTTTCTGAACGTAGGGATTGGAAGCAGCATCATCGGCTACGTCATCTTCGCTTACGTTGGCTGCGAAGATAACCGGTTTCCAGGTCAGGAGATTTAAAGAATCTACAAATGCAATCTGATCTTCGTCTTCCAGTTCCATACCGCGTGCCAGCTTGCCGTCTTCCAGACGGGATTTGATCTGCTTTAGCAGCTCCACTTCCTTGGCCAGTTCCTTATTATTAAAGGCGCCTTTGGAAGTTTTGGCGATCCGGCGCTCCAGAATTTCGATATCGGAGAAAATCAGCTCTAAGTTAATGGTTTCAATATCACGGAGGGGATCGATACTTCCGTCTACGTGGATTACGTTGGGATCATCAAAACAGCGGACTACGTGAACAATGGCATCCACCTCCCGGATGTTGGAAAGAAACTGATTTCCAAGACCTTCTCCTTTGGATGCGCCTTTTACCAGACCAGCAATGTCAACGAATTCAATGACAGCCGGTGTAATCTTCTGAGAATCATAGAGGGCCGCCAGCTTTTTCAGACGAGGATCCGGAACCGGTACAACGCCTACATTGGGGTCAATGGTGCAGAAAGGGTAATTGGCCGATTCGGCGCCTGCCTTTGTCAGAGAATTGAATAATGTGCTTTTTCCTACGTTTGGCAGACCTACAATACCTAATTTCATAACTGTATACCTTCCTATCTTAAATATAAATTCGCCGCATTCTGCAGCAGGATTCGTTCTTTTGAATATATGGCTGCGACAGCCATCGACTTTATTCCTGTGGCGCCGGTCCAAAGTCTGCTGTCAGAACAGTTAAAGCATATCATAGTTTGTCCGCAATGAAAAGCATTAAATTTTTTCGTGTCGAACCCCGGGGCATCCTGTCAATCGAAATCCGTTGCTTTTTCCCGAGATTAGGGTTAAAATGTAAGAAGCTTAAAGGCGGAGAGGAGATTATACATGACGACAACTGGAGCGGATTTAAGCTTTGTACATTTGGGGATTACCATTGAACATCTTCCCAGGAGCATTGATGTATTTGGGTTCCGGATCGCTTTTTACGGGATTATTATCGGCTGCGGAATGCTGGCAGGGATCTGGCTGGCCATGCAGGATGCCAGAAGACGGGGACAGGATCCGGATCTTTATCTGGACTTTGCTCTTTATGCCATTATTTTTTCCATTATTGGAGCAAGAGCCTATTACGTGATATTTGAATGGGATGGATATAAAGATAATCTGCTTCAGATCTTTAACTTAAGGGCCGGAGGACTGGCAATCTATGGAGGCGTCATCGGCGCAGTCCTTACCCTTTTGGTATTTACCAGAGTGCGGAAGGTATCTTTTTTTTCAATGGCGGATACCGGCGTGCTGGGACTGATTCTGGGACAGATTATCGGGCGCTGGGGAAACTTTTTTAATACAGAAGCTTTCGGAGGATATACGGACAGTCTTTTTGCCATGCGGATTAAAATGTCGCTGGTAAACCCGTCCATGATAACTCAGGAACTGCTGGATCATAAGATCGTGGAAAATGGCGTGGAATACATTCAGGTACATCCTACTTTCTTATATGAGTCTCTCTGGAACCTGGGAGTTCTTATCTTCATGCTGTGGTATCGGAAGCATAAGAAATTCGATGGAGAGATGTTCTGTATTTATCTGCTTGGCTACGGCGCAGGCAGAGCCTGGATCGAAGGACTGCGGACGGATCAGCTTCTTCTTTTCGGAACAGGACTTCCTGCGTCTCAGTGTTTGTCCGTGATTCTTGCTGCAGGGGCAGCCGGCGTGCTGATCTGGAAGCACAGAAGGCTGGGAAGAATGAAGAAGGAGAGCGTAGGATGAATGTTTCAAAAAACGAATTGATAGAAAAGATCGAGTCGGCAAGGAAGCTGCTGAATGCCAGCATTGATAAAGGAGAGGATTACGAGGAAATTTATCGGCGGAGCGTGGAACTGGACGGATTGATTGAACAATATATTGCAGCCGGATTTTAATTTGTCCCTGTGGGACAGATCCGGCGCCTGAAGCAGCAGGGGGATCGAAGAAATTCGGTCCCCCTGCTATTTTCATGGAAAAATTCCTTGCTATTTCCTTACGGATGTACTAAAATGATTATACGAGTGGTGAAAAGTGGTAGAAAGTGGAACAGAGTGGTAGCCAAGTGGTTTGGTTGTATGAAAACAGGTACCGGGTGATAAGTTATGTTCATGGGTGAATACAATCATACAGTCGATGCGAAGGGACGTCTTATCGTACCTTCGAAGTTCAGAGAGCAGCTGGGGGATGAATTCGTAGTAACGAAGGGATTGGATGGCTGCTTATTTGTGTATGAAAATTCCGAATGGAAAGCCCTGGAAGAAAAGCTTCACGCCCTGCCCCTGACAAATGCAAACGCCCGTAAGTTCTCCCGCTTTTTTCTGGCTGGCGCCACCGCTTGTGAAGTAGACAAGCAGGGAAGGATCCTCCTTCCGGCTGTTCTGCGGGATTTTGCCGGCATCGAGAAGGATGCTGTCCTGGTGGGAGTTGGAAGCCGGATTGAAATCTGGGCCAAAGACCGCTGGATGGAAGCCAATTCTTATGATGACATGGAAGAGATTGCAGAAAATATGGAA
>DVKS01000169.1 GCA_018715905.1 Candidatus Caccovicinus merdipullorum
ACGGGGAGCTGATGGGGCTTTTAGGCCCTTCCGGCTGCGGGAAAAGCACCACGTTAAATCTGCTCTGCGGTCTGGAGCGTCCCACATCGGGAAAGATCTTTTTCGGCGAAGAAGATGTAACGAACCTGTCACCGGAACTGCGCGGGGTTGGAATGGTATTTCAGAATTATGCCCTTTATCCCCACCTGAATGTGCGCCAGAATATCTGCTTTCCCCTGGAAAATCTGAAGGGAAAAGATCGTCTTTCCAAAGAAGAAATGGACAAGCGGGTAATGGAAACCGCACGCCTGGTACAGATTGAGGAACTGATGGACCGGAAGCCGGGAGAATTGTCCGGCGGCCAGCAGCAGCGTGTGGCCATCGCCCGGGCCCTGGTAAAATTCCCCAGAGTCCTTCTGCTGGACGAGCCCCTTTCGAACCTGGACGCCCGCCTGCGGCTCCAGACCCGTGAAGAGATCCGGAAGATCCAGAAAAAGACAGGAATCACCACCGTATTTGTCACCCACGACCAGGATGAAGCCATGAGTATCTGCGACCGGATCGCCGTAATGCGAAACGGCATCCTGATGCAGCAGGGAAAACCCCAGGAAGTTTATGACCATCCGGCAAATCTCTTTGTAGCCCGGTTTTTAGGCACGCCGCCTATCAACGTATTCTGCGGAACCGTAAAAAATCAGATGCTTTATATCGGCGGACAGCCGGTGCTTGCAGCTGCCGGTGTGCCGGATCAGGAAGTATGGGCAGGCATCCGCCCGGAAGGCTTTCTGCCGCGTCCGGATGGCCCCCTGGAATGTCAGATGAACCGGGTAGAGGTAATGGGGCGGGATGTCAGCATCATATCCTCCCACCCATCCTGCACAGAAGGGACAATCCGCTCCATTATCAGTGCAGAGACATCCATAGATGCCGCTGCAAAAACCGTGTGTTTTGCCCTGAAGCCGGAAAAGGTCTTTCTCTTCCATAAAGAGACGGAAGCTGTAATCCCGGTTTCGGGAGAAAGGAAGGATACATGAAGCGAAATAATCTGAAAGCCTGGCTGTATCTTCTGCCGGCCCTTCTTTTCCTTATTGTTTTCCTGGTGTATCCACTGATCGATGTACTGATCTATTCTGTGGAGGAAGGGTATAATTTTGCGTCCCAGACCTACTTTGGCGTCGGCACTTATAATTTTTCTTATGTGCTCCACGATCCTTATTTTCTCCAGGCCCTGAAGAATACCTTTATTCTGGTGGTCATTACAGTGCCCCTCTCTACCCTGCTGGCACTTCTGATTTCCGCCGGTTTAAGCTCCATAAAGCCTTTGCGTGATCTGTTCCAGACCATATACTTTCTGCCCTACGTAACCAATACCCTGGCCGTGGGACTGGTTTTTATGATCCTGTTTCAGAAAACAGAGTATACTGACGGCCTTGTAAACATGGTAATCCGGCTCTTTGGGGGCAGCCCTGTTGATTTCATTGACGGACCCTACTGGGCGAAAATGTTTGTTCTGTGCTTTTATACCATCTGGGTGGTCATGCCCTTTAAGATTCTGGTGCTTACCAGCGCTCTGGCCTCGGTGAATCCGGATTATTACAAGGCAGCCCGGGTGGATGGAACGCCGAAACTGCGGATCTTTACAAAGATCACTCTGCCGCTGATCTCGCCGATGCTCTTTTATCTGGTGATCACCGGATTTATCGGAGCGTTTAAAGCGTACAGCGATGCGGTGGCTCTCTTTGGAACGGACTTAAACGCGGCAGGCATGAATACCATCGTAGGCTACGTTTACGACATGCTTTACGGCGAAAGCGGCGGTTATCCATCCTACGCTTCCGCGGCGGCGATTATCCTGTTTGCCATCGTCCTCACCGTTACCTGCATTAACCTTTTAGTCAGCAGGAAGAAGCTTTCCTGGTAGTCCCGGCGAAACGCCCTGCGGATCCTTCTGCAGGAAAGATGAAATAGAAAGGCTGAAATGAACATGGAACACCCTGTAGATTTTGAGACATTGCAAAAGAAAGCAGACCGGCGCACACGGATCCAGAAGACGGTAATCTACTTCTTTCTGACGGTGTGGGCCCTGATCGTGCTTTTCCCCTTTTACTGGATGGTGCTGACTTCGGTGAAAAGCTACAGCGCATACAATGCAGAACATGTGCCCGCTTTTTTTACCCTCTCTCCCACGCTCCAGAATTATGTGGATGCTTTTACTACGGTTCCCCTTATGGGATACCTGTTAAACACGCTGATTTTTACCGTGATCACCACATTCCTTATGGTGATCGTAAGCGTCCTGGCAGCATACGCCTTTGCACGGCTGGAATTTAAAGGAAAGAATCTGGTTTTTACCCTCTTCCTCTCCCTTATGATGATCCCCAGCGAGCTGGTGGTAATTACCAATTTCGTCACCATCACGAATCTGGGACTGCGCAATACCATCACCGGACTTGTCCTGCCATCCGTCACCTCCGTTTTTTATATTTATCTTCTGAAAGAGAATTTTGAACAGGTTCCGGATGAGCTGTACCGGGCAGCCAAGGTAGACGGGACTTCGGATCTTAAGTATTTGTGGAAGGTGATGATCCCCATCTGCCGTCCCACCATCGTAACCATCACCATTTTAAAGATCATCGAATGCTGGAATTCTTACGTATGGCCCCGGCTGATCACCGACGATCCGGCTTACTACCTGGTATCAAACGGTATCCAGGAAATCCGGGAAAACGGTTTCGGCCGTGAGAATATCCCTGCCATGATGGCCGCCGTGGTGGTGATCTCCGTTCCTTTGATCCTGCTGTTCTTAGTTTTCCGGAAAAAGATCATGTCCGGCGTATCGAGAGGAGGGTTGAAAGGATGATTCATTTGAAAAACAGGCCCAAAAAGCTACGGTTTTCTCTTCTTGGCCTGCTGACCGGCTGTCTTTTCCTGACTGGCTGTCATGGAAGCCGGGAGCAAGCAGCTTTCACTGTCCCTGAGGAATTCGACACTTCCCGGAACTATGAAATCACGTTCTGGGCCAAAAATGACACCAATAAGACCCAGACGGATATTTACCGCCAGGCCATAGCGGATTTTCAGGAACTGTATCCGAATATTACGGTAAACCTGCGGCTTTATACCGACTATAACGACATTTACAATGATGTGATCACCAATATTTCCACGGGCACTACGCCTAATGTGTGCATCACCTACCCGGACCATATTGCCACTTATCTTACGGGAAACGAAGTGGTGGTGCCCTTAGATGATCTGTTTGAAGATGAATCCTACGGTCTGGGCGGAAGCGAACTGCTTTTTGATGCGCCGGATCAATCCCAGATCGTTCCCCAGTTTCTGGAGGAATGCCGCATCGGCGGCCATTACTATGCGCTTCCTTACATGCGCTCTACCGAAGCCTGCTATATCAATGTGGACTATGTAGAAGCACTGGGCTATACCCTTCCAGAGACGCTTACCTGGGATTTTATCTGGGAGGTTTCCGAGGCAGCGACAGAAAAGAATACGGACGGTACCTTCCGCCTCAACGGCCAGGAAGTCTTAATCCCATTCATCTACAAATCCACCGACAATATGATGATCCAGATGCTGAAGCAGCAGAATGCCGGCTACTCTACAAGCACAGGAGAAGTGGAGATCTTTAACGATACTACAAAAGAAATCCTCTATACCGTTGCCGAACATACGGCCAACGGCGCCTTTTCCACATTCAAGATTTCCGGTTATCCTGCTAACTTCCTCAATGCCGGCCAGTGTGTTTTTGCCATTGATTCCACAGCAGGCGCTACATGGATGGGAAGCGATGCGCCATTGGTGGATATTGCAGAGGAGTCTGTAGTAAAATTTGAAACAGCGGTAATGCCTATCCCCCAATACGATCCTGATCATCCCCAGATGATCTCCCAGGGGCCCTCTCTCTGTATCTTTAATAAGGAGGATCCCCAAGAGGTCCTGGCTTCCTGGCTCTTTGTCCAGTATATGTTAAGCAATCCGGTTCAGATCGCCTATTCCCAGACAGAAGGCTATGTACCGGTAACCACAGCAGCACAGGAATCACCGGAATATCAGGATTACCTGGCCAGAGCGGGGGAAGATGACTCAACCTATTATGATGTAAAGATCCAGGCCGCAAAACTTCTTCTTGAACACGAAGAGGACACTTTTGTGACCCCCGTATTTAACGGCTCCGCCTCCCTTCGCAATGCAGCTGGACAGCTGATCGAGGAAGTCACCAAATCCGTCCGGAGGCGGCAGACTGTAGACGAGGCGTATCTGGCAGACCTTCAAAGCAATATCACCTCCCTCTACCATCTGGAGGAATACGATGCTCTCGCGGGGAAGCAGACGGACCTTGGACCTCTTCCACTGGCCTCAAAAGTGCTTCTGGGAACCCTGGCCATTATCTGGATCCTGCTTATGGGATACTGGTCCGCGTCAAAATTTACAAAAAAGAATTGATTTTTTGGTGATTTCAACTATAATGAATTTGTCCGGCAAAAAGCCGGAACTGCTGGCTGCCTGATGCATGCCAGATTACATCCGGCGGGTCTGCGCCGGGAAAGGAGACGTATTATGAAAAAAACGATTTCTATGGTATTGGTTCTTTCTGCAGCCTGTGCACTGTCCGGCTGTGCCGGCGGATCCGGCACGTCCACTACTGCGGCTGAGACGACTGCTGCGGAGACCACCGCTGCAGAAACATCTGCAGAAGAGACCACCACAGCCCCAGAGGCAGAAGAAACCACAGACAGCGCAGAGGCAAATGCAGAAGTATTAAGCTACTCCGATTACATGGCTGCAGAACTGGATTCTGAGGTAACAATCCAGGCTTATGTACAGGCAAAGCAGTCCTGGTGGGAGGATCAGGCTACAGTCTATGCCCAGGATCAGGACGGCGGCTACTTCATCTACAACATGGCCTGCACCGAAGACGAATATGAGCTTTTACAGCCCGGAACCAAGATCCAGGTAAATGGCTACAAATCCGAGTGGTCCGGTGAGATCGAGATCGTTGACGGAACTTTTGAGGTTCTGGAAGGCGAAGAGCCCTATATTGCAGAGGCCATGGATGTGACGGACCTGTTAGGTACCGAAGATCTGATTGATTATCAGAATCAGTTCGTAGCGTTCACCGGCATGACGGTAGAAGCTGCCGGTCAGGATGAGAGCGGCAATGACGTAGCTTTCCTGTATAACTGGGACGGCTCCGGTACCGAGGGTGATGATCTGTATTTTAACGCTTCCTATAACGGCGAAACCTACACCTTCACCATTGAGTCATACCTTTGCGACAGTTCTACCGATGTGTATTCTGCAGTGAAGAATCTGCAGGTGGGACAGACCATCGATATGGAAGGTTTTCTGTACTGGTATGAAGGCGTTAACCCCCATATTACTTCAGTAACCGTAGTAGAATAATCTAGAAGATCAAATTGTTCAAAAAAATCCTGACCATGCCTGTCTGAACAGCATGGCCAGGATTTTTTCTAGCCCAATCTTTCCCCAAGCCTTCTGGCAATCACCGAATGACCCAAGTCGGAAGGATGAAGGCCATCGGAAGAAAGACAGCAAAAGCCATCCTTCTCTCCCATCATCTCCAGCCCATTCACGTATTCCAGCCGAGGATACCGATATTTCAGTTCTTCCACGCAGGTTTTAATGACTTCCCGGAACTGAAAAGCCCTGGGATCCTGGCAAAAATCATGGTGATTATAATACATATCCGTAACCCAGACCGGCTGCTCAGGATGCGCTTCTTTTATCTGCCGAATAAATGAGCCGGCTCTCTCATAAAGCCTTTGAGGCGTCCACTCTCCGATCACATTGACCCCCAGTTCCAAAAGAGCCATATCCCAGTCCTTACGGCCGGCAATCCAGGCCCCCATAGCCGGATCCATCCATGCACTTCCGGCGCAGCCTAAATTAATACAGTCCACTCCCAGAATCTCCGCCAGGCGGAATGCGTAAGTTTGGGACATCAGAGAAGCATTTCCACCGTGAGTAATGGAAGAACCGTATACAAGAAGCCGCTTCGGCGGAAGCTCAGAAGGTTTCGGCGGCCGTATTTTTCCCTGAATTTCTCCCAAAAAGCATCCCCAGTCATAAGGAAGAAGCACCCGGGTAACTTCCGCCGAAAACCCCGGCCCCCTTCTCTCTGTGGTTTTGCCGCTCTGGGTAAATTGACGGACATAGCCCCAGTCCTGTTTGCGGATAAGAATCCTGCTTCCTTCCGTTGTGACAGCCTGCGGACCGATCTGGTAGCTTCCCTGAAAATTCCCCTGATAAACTTGGACCATTCCCTGAGACAAAATGGAGCCGGAAACCGGCATCCGCCGAAGTGCAATCTGCACTTCATCACTTTCCATCACAAACCGAAGCTCACAGCCGCTGACAAAACGAATGTTTTTTTGCGCCTTGGGATTTAACCTTACACGAAGGCTTTCCGGCACCCGGTTAAGACCATAATCATGGTATTCCTGATCATAAATCAGCTCCTGCACATTGTGCAGGAGCATTCCATTGTATTCCATCATGAAATTCATCCCCTCCGGGATCCATTTTACCCTTTCATTCCTGTTGTTGCAATTCCTTCTACGAAATATTTCTGTGCAGCGAAGAACAGAATAATGAGAGGGATTACCGATACCAGAGCCATAGCCATTACCTGGTTCCATTGAATATTGGACGTAACATCAATACTCATGCGCAGAGCCAGAGACAATGGATATTTTGATACAGAATTAATATAAATATTGGTATTGAAAAAGTCATTCCAGGTCCATAAAAACTGAAACAGTCCTGCTGAGAACAGAGCCGGCTTTAACAGCGGAAGCAAAATCTGAATAAAACACTGGAAGGGACCGCATCCGTCCATATATGCGGATTCATCCAGATCTCTGGGAAGTCCGCGAAGAAACTGAACCATCATAAAGACAAAGAACGGATAACAGCCAACTGCTGCCGGAGCGTAAAAGGTCATATAGGAATCCAGCCATCCCAGCTTATTAAACAACGAATACCGGGGAATAATAATGATCGCATTGGGCAGCATCAATGTTGCGATCAAAACCATAAACAAAAACTGATTTCCTGGAAAATCGAATCGTGCAAAGCCGTAAGCTACGATGGAACAGGATGCCAGAGTTAAAAGTGTCGTAGGAATAACCAGAAGGAATGTATTAATAAAATACTGGGCATAGGTGTAGGTTCCTGTGGTCTTCCATCCCTGAATAAATGCATCCAAACTCCATCCTTCCGGAAGAAGAGCCAGACTTCCGAAAATTTCATTGTTGGTTTTAAAGCAGGCAAAAAACATCCAGATTACCGGGAACAGCATAACAATTCCAAAAAGTCCCAAAAGGATGTAAGTAATCACGGTTTTAATTTCTCTTTTTTTCATACGCTCCTCCTAATTATCATAGTAAACCCATTTCTTGGATGTGGCAAACAGTACTAAGGTGATAATTAAGATTACCACAAACATGATCCAGGAAGTTGCACATGCATATCCCATCTTAAAGTACTTAAAGGCATCCGTATATAACTTCATTCCCAGCACATAGGTTGCCTTGTTGGGACCTCCGTTGGTTACTACAAATGCAGAAGTAAAGTTCTGCAAAGCGGTGATCAGCTGCATAATAATGTTGAAAAATGCAATCGATGTGATCATGGGCAGCGTAATTTTAAAGAACATTCGAATCTTTGACGCTCCGTCGATTTTTGCCGCTTCATACAAAGACTGGGGTACCTGCTTTAACGCAGACAAAAACAATACCATAGAAGAGCCAAACTGCCAAATCTCCAGCATACAGATCGTTACGACTGCCATGCCGGGCTGACCCAGCCATTTCACTGCAGGAAGTCCTATAGCCCCCAGAAGACTGTTAATAAATCCATCATTCATAAACAGTACCTTCCACAAAATAGCTACAGCCACTGAACCGCTTAACAGAGAAGGAATGTAATATACGGTACGAATAAAGTTAATTCCTTTTAAATTCCGATTTAAAATCAATGCAATAATCAGTGCCAGAATAACTTTGCCGGGAACTGTAATAAAAGTATATTTCAAGGTAACTGCCATGGAATTCCAGAACTCCTGGTCTTTCGTGAAAAGACGGATATAATTGTCCAATCCTACAAATTCCGGAGTATGAAAAATATCATAATTCGTAAAAGAATAAATCAGAGAGCTGATAAAGGGATACAGCTGAAATACCAGAAATCCAAAGATCCAGATGCAGACGTATCCGAATCCGATTTTATTCCGTTTAGTCCATCCTCCATGTCTTGGTTTTGCATTTGCTTTTGCCATTTCCGTTCCTCCTTTAAAACGGCCCGGACAGTGAAATCATTCTGTCCGGGCCGCACTGCCTTACCTTCGCATTTTCGATTTACATTAATCCACTGTACTTAAATAGTCAGTAATCAGTTCAATCGCGTTATCTGCCGCTTCTTCCGGGGTACTCTGTCCATAGGCAATGCTTTCTACCATATCTTCCTGAATAGCGTAAACCTCTGCACTGGTCGTATATCCCTTGTCACTCTTGCCGTTTAAATTGGCTGCCAGATTTACTGCCTCAACTACCGTTGAATTTAACAGTCCTTCTTCTTCACACAAATCTCTTGCTGTGGTTGTCGGCGGAATCGAACGCACATCCTTTAAGGTCAGCTGAGCATCAGAATTATTGTAGAAATAATCCAGGAATTTAATGGCTTCTTCAACATGCTCGGAATTCTTATTTACTGTCATATACTGAGGCGTATCTGCAAAAAATCCGTCATTTACCCGATCCTCAGCCAAAGGCATCTGTACTACGGTACACGCTGTTTCCGGAATAGCATCCATTAACAGATTAATACTGGAGCTTGGACCGTATGCAAATACAAATTTTCCGTCCATCCACTTAGGATTGGTGTGAATTTGTCCCTTAAAAGTTGCACTGTCTTCTGCCGGCTCAAATACACCATTGTCATAGCAGTCCTTAATATACTGCAGTACTTCTACTAATTGATCTCTGGTAAAGCCCATGCGCTTTTCACTGTCTACAATAAAGGATTCTCCCGTCAGCTGACGAAGATACGGCCTTAATACATATTCGCACAGAATCTTAGTATCCACATTCATGTAATAGTAGTCCGGGTGCTCGGCATGAAGCTTTGTTCCGTCCTCCAGCATGGAATCCCAGGTAATCTGTTTCGTCAGATCCACTCCGCAGCTTTCAGCCGCTTCTGTATTGGCCACAGTGGCCAAACAGGACATTCCTGTAGGCAGGGCAAGGAGTTTTCCGTCAAAGGTTCCAAATTGATCGATAAAGTTTTTATCAAATCCGGACGTATCAAACAGTTCAGGATAGTCATAAAAGTTGACGAAGAAGTCGCCTCTGGAAACAAAATCAGGAAGGGAATCTACATTCTGCTGAATAATATCCGGAGCGGTTCCATTTGCCAGCATTGTAGAAACCTTGTCCACGTAACCCTGATCAGAGTTCATCTCCGCCTCAATGCGGATATTGGGGTGAAGTTCCTGATACTGATTAATCACCGCCAGAGTCGCTTCGTTCCGGTCATCACCTCCCCACCACATAAAACGCAGGGTAATCTGATCTCCTGAATCAGCACTGCCGCCAGACTGAGAATCTGCAGAATTCTGACTGGAAACCGGCTCATTGGTACAGCCGCAAAGAGATACCGCCGTTACCATACCAGCCATCAGAACACTTGCCATTTTTAGTCTTTTTCTCATTTTCTTATCCTCCCGTTCAAATTTGTTGAGTATAGTTTAACAATTTTTCCCCTTTCTGGTAAGGAATCAAAATGACAGAAAGGTATCTTTCTCTATCCAATTTTTCAAAAAAGTATCAATATTTATTATTTTTCTTCAAAATTATCCTTTCTGATTTTTCAGTGCCAAACCTGATGATTTTTTTTATGCATTTTTATATAATGAGAACATGTGCGTGAATTGAAAGAACAGCCCGGACAGCGAATGCCCATTCCTGCAGTCCGGGTGCAAAAGCAGGCGGGAAAGGAGTTTTGTAAATATGTATCAGGTAATTATAGCAGATGACGAAGCAAAAATCCGGGGAGGAATCGTTAATCTTTTCCCTTGGAAACAGCTGGGGTTTGAAATTGCCGGAAGTTTTTCTAATGGAAAAGAAGCCTGGGAATTTACCTTGTCTCATCCCGTAGATCTGATTCTAACCGATATCCGAATGCCGATCATGGACGGCCTGGAACTATCCGAGCAGCTTCTTCCACATACAAAAGCAAAAATTATTTTTTTCAGCGGCTACCAGGATTTTGAATATGCACGGCGTGCCCTTCGAAACGGTGTATTTGACTACCTGCTTAAACCAATAAAGTATGAAGATCTCCTTGACTGTCTTACACGGGTCAGAGATGTGCTGGATAAGGAGCATCACATTACGCGGAACATGGAAGAAGAGAATCTGAGCTATTACGAAAAAATAATCAGCGCTGTCCGCAGTTATTTGGATAAAGAATATCAAACTGCTACCTTAGAGCAGGCAGCACGGCTGGTTAATTTAAGCCCCAATTATCTTTCACGAATTATGAAAGAACATTCTGACTGCAGTTTCTCCGATTATCTTTTAAAAACCCGCATGGAAAACGCAGCCAGAATGTTAAAGGACATTCGCTACAAACAGTACGAAATCGCTTATCGGGTAGGTTATGACAATCCCAAGAATTTTTCCCGGGCTTTTCATCAATATTTTCACATGACTCCGTCAGAATACCGGGCCCATCCGGAAAAGCATCATTAATTGAACTGAATTAAAGAAGGTAAGAATATCATGAGAAAACGAAATTTTATCCGACGCTTCTTATATTATGCCGGAATTATTGCACTTCCCATTATCCTGGCATTTACCATTTACGGTGGATTTATGATTCGGGAAAAGCAGATTGAGATTGAAGAAAATGCCATAAAGTCAGCCTATGCCCTCCGTGACAATTTTTCTCTGGTTCTGGATAACGCAGAAACCCAATACGATATCCTGTGCAGCAATCCCCGGCTTTCCATTTCCCTGCGGCACTATTTATCTCACGGAAAAGCAAGCTATCTTGACAGTGTACTGGTAAACAGTATATTATCAAATTTTGCTTCTCTTACCAATAACGCCTCTTATGTGGCCTCAGTTTATTACTATCTGGAAGGTTACGATTCCATCCTCACTTCAAATATGGGAAGCGTCGTTAAACTTTCACAATTTTCTGATCTGAAATGGCTGGACTCCTATCACGCTTCGGAAGAAAATCAGTGGATTGAAAGCCGAAATATGCATCAGTTTTCTTATTCTGAACCGGTGCAGGTTGTTACCATTTATCGAAAACTGGATATGTTTAAAGGTGTGGTTGCTGTAAACTTTTACGCCGACAGCCTCCGTCAGGTTTTAAACGCCGGTTCCGATCTGGATCAATTCTTTCTGATGGATAAAGACGGCAATCTGCTGCTGACGGGAGCAGAGGACGATGGGTTCTTTGAATACAACCGGGATACTCTGACTGCAGCTATCCAGGCTTCGCCAAATGAGCTGCTTGAAACCTGGCTTTCCGACGGCCATTCTGCCTATTACACTCGTCTGGTGCCAGCCGGGTATAATACATATCTTTTAGCCTGTATTAATTCCAGCAGCTATTATCAGACGATTTATCCGTTGATTATTCAGCTGATCCTGGTTCTTGGCGCCGTCTGCGGCATTGCTTTGTGGATTGCCTATACAATCACCAGAAAAAATTTTCAGCAGATCGATTACTTTATCAATGTATTTTCCGATGCGGAAAAAGGAATTTACAGCAGCCAAAAACCAGGATTTGTAAAAGACGAATATGACATTATTCTCAATAATATTGTGCAGCTTTTCGTAAATAAAAGTTTTCTCCAGAACCGGCTTGCGCTTAAAGAACAGCAGCAAAAACTTGCAGAAATGACTGCTCTTCAACTGCAAATTTCACCCCATTTTCTTTTTAATACGCTTCAGACACTGGATTTTAAAGCTTTGGAATATACCGGAAGCCCTACTGCCGTTAATCGGATTATCGAAGCACTGTCCGATCTGCTGAAATATTCTCTGGAGAAACCGACTTCTCTGGTAACCCTGGGAAATGAAATTGATTCTCTGAAAAAATATGACTGTATCCAGCGCTATCGCTATGAAGACAAATACATCTTATATTATGAATATGATGAAGAAATTCGGGACCTCCCCTTTATGCGTCTGATTCTCCAGCCGCTGATCGAAAACAGCTTATATCATGGCATCAAACCATTAGAAGGCACCGGATTTATCAAGCTGAAAATTTTTTCAAAAAGAGAATTCCTTCATTTCTCAGTCATCGATACCGGAGTCGGCATGACCAAACAAGAGGTGAAAGATCTTCTTCTTAAAATAAACCAGGCAAAAAGTGAAAGAATCGGCCTGACAAACGTCAATAACCGGTTAATTATGCAGTATGGGGAAAATTCAAAGTTACGGATTTTAAGTAAGAAGGGGCTGGGAACCTGCATTTCATTCCGTATTCCTTTGTCTTCATAAATGATTATACAAAATTGAGGAGGTGACATGGTGCATATAGAAAAAATGACGAGCGAACATATGGAAGAATGCAAATGAAGTTATTGCAATGAGCTTAGGGAGTAAAAAACCGTGGATTAACGGAATGGAATATTATATCGATCAATTTTGTGTGAAAGCTGAATTGCAAAGGCATGGAATAGGCAGACGATTTTTAGAATTGATTGAAGAAAATATACACGCAAATGGAATGAATGCTATTATACTAAACACTGAAAAAGGGTTCCCCTCCGAAAAATTTTACCTCAAAAATGGCTTTTGCAGTTTCGAAAAATTTGTCATTCTTGCAAAATAAATATTGGAAAACTGGCCGTTAACTGGTCGCACCATGCGAAAAGTTGGCGGTCTTTCATCCTCGCTTCACAGCCTATCCGGATGGCATGCCCCTGTGGGTATAACTTTTACAGGCCAGTGGTTTGCCTCCGGCTTCCTTCAGCCCCCACCTCACAGTGACGCCCTTGCCATTGGCTGCACCCTTCCCACTGTCGGGCGGGTCAGGGACTTTTACCTCTTTTTTCTGTGTGCCCGCCGGGCGCACAGAAAAAGGGGCTGTCCCGAAAACAGACAGCCCCTGCACATATCAGCTATTGAAATTATCAATTTAATACGTAATCTCACCATGAAGCTGCTGCAGCGACTTCACCTCTCCGTTTCCATGCTGCTGCACATAGCGGATTCCCTTAAAGGTAGCCCTGGCTGCTGCAATGGTGGTCATGTAGGGAACTTTCGCCTTGATGGCCGCTTTCCGCAGATAACTGTCATCGTGTACGCTTTCCTTTCCGGAAGGTGAATTGACGATGAGATCGATCTGCCCGTTGGTGATCATGTCGAGAATATTGGGACGTCCCTCATACAGCTTATTTACCCGCTCTGCAGAAATGCCGGCCTGGTTAATGAGCCTGCAGGTCTCGCCGGTGGCCACGATCCGGAATCCGCATTCCGCGAAGCCTTTTGCGATCTCCACCACTTCCGCCTTGTCCCTGCGGTTTACCGAGATCAGCACCGTTCCGCCAAGAGGAAGCTTCGTCTGGGTCGCTTCCTGCGCCTTGAAAAATGCTTCGCCGTAGTATGGAGACAACCCCAGGACCTCGCCGGTGGAACGCATCTCCGGTCCCAGGATGGGGTCCACTTCCGGGAACATATTAAAAGGAAATACCGCCTCTTTCACTCCGTAATAAGGAATCTTGGGTTCTCTCAGCTCCGGCACTGGCGATGGTCTTCCGGTAAGCTCTGCTGTAATGATATCCACAGCCAGAGGTACCATGCGGATATTGCAGACCTTGGATACCAGAGGCACCGTACGGGACGCTCTGGGATTTGCTTCCAGAACATAAACCTTTCCGTTTTCGATGGCGTACTGCATGTTCATCAGGCCTTTTACATGCATCTCCTCTGCGATCTTACGGGTATACTCCTTAATGGTCTCCACGTTCTCCTTTGAAATATGCACGGAAGGAATAATGCATGCAGAATCTCCCGAATGAATTCCCGCCAGCTCGATATGTTCCATCACTGCCGGAACGAATGCATGTGTGCCGTCGCTGATGGCATCTGCTTCGCACTCCAGAGCATGATTTAAGAAACGGTCAATCAGGATCGGACGGTCCGGCGTTACGCCTACGGCTGCTTTCATGTATTCTTTCATGCTTTCATCGTCATAGACCACTTCCATGCCGCGTCCGCCCAGAACGTAGGAAGGACGCACCATTACCGGATAGCCGATCCGTCCGGCAATAGCCAGAGCCTCATCCACCGTAGTGGCCATACCGGATTCCGGCATGGGGATCTCAAGTTTCTCCATCATCTCCCGGAAAAGATCTCTGTCTTCCGCCAGATCGATTACTGCAGGCGGCGTTCCCAGGATCTTCACACCGTTTTTCTCCAGCTCCGAAGCCAGATTTAGCGGAGTCTGTCCGCCGAACTGGGCGATGACGCCTACCGGCTTCTCCTTCTTATAAATACTCAGCACATCCTCCAGAGTCAAAGGCTCAAAATACAGCTTGTCGGAGGTGTCATAATCGGTGGATACGGTTTCCGGATTGCAATTTACGATAATGGTCTCAAAGCCCAGCTTCTTTAAGGACAATGCCGCATGAACACAGCAATAGTCAAACTCGATTCCCTGGCCGATCCGGTTCGGACCTCCGCCCAGAATCATGACTTTCGGCTTGTCGGTACGGATGGGATTTTTATCCTCTCCATTATAGGTGGAATAATAATAGGCGCTGTCCGGAGTTCCGCTTACATGAACGCCTTCCCAGTTTTCTTCTACGCCGATTTCCGTCCGGCGCCGGCGGATCTCATCCTCCGGGATTTCCAGGATCTGGCTTAAATACTTATCAGAAAATCCGTCCTTCTTAGCCGCCGTCAGAAGTTCGTCAGAAGGCAGTCCGCCCTTAAACTGCTTAAGCGTCTCCTCTTCCTCCACTAACTCCTTCATCTGCTGGATAAACCATGCTTTTACTTTGGTCAGCTGCTGGATCTCTTCTACTTTCGCTCCCTTACGCAGGGCCTCATACATAATAAAATGCCGGTCGCTGCAGGGGGTGACCAGAAGCCGCATCAGCTCGTCCTTCGTCATCTCATGGTAATTCTTCGCATAGCCCAGGCCGTATCGTCCGGTCTCCAGACTGCGGACCGCTTTCTGAAAAGCCTCCTTATAGGTCTTTCCGATGCTCATGACCTCGCCTACTGCACGCATCTGGGTTCCCAGCTTATCTTCCACGCCTTTGAATTTTTCAAAAGCCCAGCGGGCAAATTTGATTACCACATAATCGCCGTCCGGTACGTATTTATCCAGGGTGCCGTATTTGCCGCAGGGGATTTCCTTCAGCGTAAGTCCTGCTGCCAGCATGGCAGACACCAGGGCAATTGGGAAGCCTGTGGCCTTTGATGCCAGGGCGGAAGAACGGGAAGTCCGTGGATTGATCTCGATCACCACAATCCGGTCACTTACCGGGTCATGGGCAAACTGCACGTTGGTTCCGCCGATTACCTGCACCGATTCCACGATCTTATACGCCTGCTCCTGAAGACGCTTCTGGCACTCTTTGGATATGGTCAGCATGGGCGCGGAACAGAAAGAATCTCCTGTATGAACGCCCATGGGATCGATATTTTCGATGAAGCAGACGGTGATCATGTTATTGTCTGCGTCACGAACGATCTCAAGCTCTAATTCCTCCCATCCAAGGATGGATTCCTCTACCAGGACCTGGCCCACCAGACTGGCCTGCAGACCTCTGGCGCAGACCGTCTTTAGTTCTTCCCGGTTATACACCAGGCCGCCTCCGGCGCCTCCCATGGTATAAGCCGGCCGAAGAACTACGGGATACCCCAGTTCATCCGCTATGGCAAGAGCCTCATCTACGCTGTAGGCCACCTGGCTTCTGGCCATCTCAATTCCCAGCGCATTCATGGAATTTTTAAACTCGATCCGGTCTTCGCCCCGCTCAATGGCATCCACCTGCACGCCGATTACCTGGACATGGTATTTCTCCAGAATTCCCGCCTTGGCTAACTCCGCACACAAATTCAGACCCGACTGTCCGCCCAGATTCGGCAGAAGCGCGTCTGGACGCTCCTTTGCAATGATCTGCTCTAACCGCTCCACATTCAGCGGCTCGATATACGTCACATCCGCTGTCTCCGGATCGGTCATGATCGTAGCCGGATTGGAATTAACCAGCACGATCTCATATCCCAGCTTCCGCAGCGCCTTGCAGGCCTGGGTGCCGGAATAGTCAAATTCGCAGGCCTGGCCGATAATAATCGGACCAGAACCTATGATCAGTACTTTGTGAATATCTGTCCTCTTTGGCATAAGCCCCTCCTGATATGATGTTCCATGTTCTGTGAACACAATACAATGTTCCGGGCAAAAGCATTTGTCCCTCCTATCATTATAATCGAGAACATCGAAAAGGGAAAGGGTGTTTTGACGAACAGGAAGCATTTATGGTAACAGTTCATGGGGATTTTCTGTATGATTCAGATTTGTCTCAATAAAAAATGCAGCTATACGGATGCGAACGGGATTTTTTCTGTCAGATCCGTACAATTTTTCTGTCGGATACGGTTACAAAACCAATTTCCCATGCAGG
>DVKS01000170.1 GCA_018715905.1 Candidatus Caccovicinus merdipullorum
GGGATTCCATCCGGGTTACCTGTGAGGATTGGGAGAATTTAGAAAACCGATATCAAGTATATCAGGAGAATGGAGAACTGGTGGTCCGGCTTCGGGGAAGGAATGGGAGAAATCTGAAAGCGGAGATCACCGTCCCCAGGGAGTACCTGTTTTCGGAGGTGGATATCGAAGTGGCCGCAGGATCTTTGCAGGCGGAGGATGTGGAATGTGTCAGTCTGGATGTGGAACTGGCGGCGGGAAACGTGGATCTTACCAGATGCCGGGCAGATGAGGCAGTTTTTTCCTGCGCAGCCGGAGAGATTCGCTATGCGGGAAGCCTTGCAGGGGGCGGAGAAGCCAGCTGTACGGCAGGCTCCATTGAACTTGTACTGGATCAGAAAAAGACAGATCTGAATTATGAGATTGGTGCCGCAGGAGGCATGATCAGTATCGATGGAATGGAATATTCCGGAATTGCGTCAAGGGACTCGGTGAGCAGCGGAGCTTCTTCTTCGCTGGATCTTAAGGCGGCAGCAGGGAGTATTCTTGTAGAATTTAAGGGGGATGATGTTTAATGAATGGAAAGAAACTGTATCGTTCAAACCGGGATAAAATGTTTCTCGGAGTATGCGGAGGATTGGGAGAATATTTTGATGTGGATCCGACGCTGATCCGGCTGGGGGTGGCCCTGGTACTGATGGTCAGCTGCGGGACCGGTTTGCTGGCGTATTTTATTGCGGCGATTATTATCCCGCAGGATCCGGTACTTTAAGGGATCGCATGATTTTGAAAAATCATGGTATAAGAGGCAGAAAAAAGGGTACACTCATAATGCATTCGCTGCCGGGCGCATGAAGTTTTTTGCAAAAAGGAGTGTGCGAAAAAGTATGCCGAAAAGCAAACGAAAAGAGAAGGACTCCTTCGATCCTGCGAATATGAAGCCGGAGGATGTTTTGAAGTTTGAGATCGCTTCGGAACTGGGCCTTGCGGATAAGGTGATAAATGGCGGCTGGAGAAGCCTGACGGCCAAGGAAAGCGGAAGGATCGGGGGTCTGATTACCAAGAGAAAAAAGGAATTAAAAAGAGAAGCGCTGCAGATGGACGAGTTTTAAGGAAGCGGTGATTGGATCCGCATTTTCCTGACAACCGTTCCCCATGCGTGGACAAAAAGACGGGAAGAAAATAGGCTGGATGCCTGTTTTGGGTCCGTCTTTTTGTTTTGATAAATTTTGACAGCCCGTGCCGGGATGGCAGGGAAAAGACATTCCCGGAAACAGTGGAAAAGTTTACCGGTTTCGTGTAGAATAAAGGATGTTTGATTCTGCAGCCGTTATGCGGAAGGTGGAGAGGACAGAAATTATGACGAAAAAGAAAAATACGGTCTGGGCAGTATGCTTTACTTTTGCAGGAGCAGAGCTTTTAAAGAAACTTCTTAAAGACGGAAAACCGGGGGGAACAGAGGTATCGGCCTGGAAAAAAGGCAGCGGCCCATGGCCAAAAGACTGCAGATTTAAGGATATAAAGACTTCTCTGACAGAATGGATGGGGGAAGCTTTTAAAGAAGCCGGAGGTATTCTGGTGATCGGAGCTGCAGGGATAGCCGTGCGTGCGGCATCGCCCTGGATCCGGGATAAATTTCAGGATCCGGCTATGGTGGTGATGGACGAGAAAGGAAAGTTTGCCGTTCCGGTGCTTTCCGGACACTGGGGAAGGGCCAATGAACTGGCTTCCAGGCTTGCGGATATTTCCGGCGGAACGGCGGTGATCACCACAGCTACCGATGTGGAAAAGAGATTTGCTGTTGATGTGTTTGCGGAGAAAAACGGCCTGTGGATTTCGGACCGGCAGGCGGCAAAACAGGTATCGGCGGATATTCTGGCTGGGATTCCGGTGAAGGTTGCATCAGCCTTTCCCCAGGAGGGAGCCCTTCCAATGGGATGCGAATCGGTACCTTACGGCCGGGAAGAGAAAGAAGTGCCAAAAGACTGCGGCCGGCAGGGAAGTTTTGTTGTGATCAGCGTTTTCGGCTCGAAACCGGGGGAGGTTCCGGAAGGAAAGGTGCGGGCCCTTTATCTGGTGCCGCGGCTTGTGACCCTGGGAATCGGCTGCCGGAAAGATATGGATCCGGGGAAACTGAAAGAACAGGTGATGGCTGTCCTTGAGGAATCCGGCATCTGGCCGGAAGCAGTGGAGGCAGTCGCTACCATTGATTTAAAGGAACAGGAACCGGCGCTTCTTTCGCTGTGCCGGGAGATGGGGTGGAAGTTAAAGAGCTTTTCTGCCGGTGAACTGAAGGCGGTAAGGGGAGAATTCGCCCATTCTGACTTTGTGGAGCAGACCACCGGTGTGGGAAATGTATGCGAGCGGGCGGCGGTGCTTGCCGGCGGCGGGCAGCTGATTGTGAAAAAGCAGCAGCGCTTCGGGGTTACTGTGGCGGCGGCCCTGCGCCCGTGGACGGTAAAATGGAATCGTACAGAGAAGAGAAAAAATCCCATGGAAGCCTGCCAGGTTCAGCCGGTGGGTGACGGGGAGTTTTATACTTACGTCAATCAGACCAAAATGCGCAGAGGGATTACCACGGGGACATGTGCTGCAGCGGCGGCAGCTGCAGCGGCGGCTTCTCTTCTTGAGGGCCGGAGTCCGGAGCAGGTCATGATTCTTACCCCCAAGGGGCTCCGGCTTTCCGTGCCTGTTTTTTGTTATGAGAGGGGCAGGGATTGGGTCTCCTGCTGCGTCAGAAAAGATGCGGGAGATGACCCGGATGTGACAGACGGCACCATAATCAAAGTTCTGGTTTCCAGGGACCCGGAAAGGGGAAAAGAGAGTACAGATGAGAAAACGGAGCCGGTACAAACGGGAAGATGGTATGAATACCGGGAAGAAGAGATTTCCCTTTACTTAAGAGGGGGAAAAGGGATCGGTCTGGTGACCCGGGCAGGATTGAGCTGCCCGCCGGGGATGTGGGCTATTAATCCGGTTCCCAGACAGATGATTTTTCGCCAGGCGGCGGATGCCCTGGGGCGGACCGGGGAAAAGGGACCTTTGTACATTACGGTTTCGGCCCCGGATGGAGAAAATCTGGCATCCAGAACATTTAATCCGCAGCTGGGAATCCAGGGCGGGATCTCGATTTTGGGAACCAGCGGCATTGTGGAACCAATGAGCCAGTCGGCGCTGATTGAGACGATCCGTTTGGAAATCCGGCAGAGGGCAGAGGAGGGGGAAAGGATCCTCCTGGCTACGCCAGGAAATTATGGCTGGCATTTTATCCGGGAGTTTTTGGCCCTTTCTGCAGAGGATGCGGTAAAATGCAGCAATTTTATCGGAGAAACCATTGATCTGGCAGTTCAGTACGGATTCCGGGAGATGCTTTTGGTAGGACATGCAGGAAAGCTGATCAAGGCAGCTGCAGGGGTAATGAACACCCATTCCTCCATGGCAGACGGGAGGATGGAATGCCTGGCGGCCTGGGCCGGCGCATGCAATGCAGGGGCGGAGAGGATAAACCGCATCCTTTCTGCTGTTACGGTGGATGAGGCTCTGGGGATCCTGGAGGAGCAGGAGGGCCTTCGGGAAGCGGTGATGGAAAAGGTTATGGAACAGATTGCAAAGCATTTAAAGCACCGTGCAGGAGAACGCCTTGCCATAGAAGCTGTCTTATTTACCAATGACCGGGGGATTTTAGGAGAGACGGCCGGAGCTAAAGGGATGATGGAGCAGGTGCGGCGGCATCGTTGAATACAGGAAGAAAGAGGACATAAAGATGGAAGAAAAGAGAGAACAGGGGATCCTTTACGGCGTCAGCGTGGGGCCGGGGGATCCGGAACTGATGACCATTAAGGCGGCACGGATAATCCGTCAGGCTCAGGTGCTGGCGCTTCCCCATGAAAAGAAAGAAGCCTGTGTGGCGTATCAGATTGCCAGGCAGGCGGTGCCGGAGGCGGAAGAAAAGGAGATTCTCCTGATTCCCATGCCCATGACAAAGGACAGGAACATTCTGGAGAAAAGCCATCAGGAAGGGGCACAGCGGATCTTTCAGGAAATGGAGAAGGGAAAGACGGTGGCTCTTCTTACCCTGGGGGATGTGGCTGTCTACTCTACCTGCTGGTATTTATACAGAAGAGTAAAGGAAATGGGAGGGCAGGGAAGGCTGATCAGCGGTGTTCCCTCCTTCTGCGCGGCGGCAGCCAGGCTGGATGTAAGTCTGGTCAGCGGCAGTCAGGAACTTCATATTCTCCCTGCTTCTTATCAGATTGAGGAGGGACTTAAGCTTCCCGGCGTGAAGGTATTAATGAAGACAGGAAGCCGGATCGGAGCGGTGAAGGCACTTTTGGAGGAAGAGAAATGTTCTGTCCAGGGAGTAAAGCGCTGCGGAATGGAAGGCGAGGAGATCTACCGAAGTGCCGGCGAGATCAGCCAGGATGCAGGATATTATTCCCTCTTTATCGTAAGGGATGAGAAAGAAGAGAAGGAGGGAAGATAAATGGTATACATTGTAGGTGCAGGACCGGGGGCGGAAGATCTGATCACCCTGCGGGGGCTTCGCCTCCTGCGTTCGGCGGATCTGGTGATCTATGCCGGATCCCTGGTGAATCCGGAGATCTTAAAGGAGACAAAAGAGGGATGCCGGATTTTAAACAGCGCCAGAATGACCTTGGAGCAGGTGATCCATGAGATGGAGGATGCGGAAAAGAAGGGCCTTGTTACTGTGCGCCTTCACACCGGCGATCCCTGTATTTACGGAGCCATCCGCGAGCAGATGGACTGGATGAGGCAGAGGAACATTCCTTATGAGATCTGTCCCGGCGTCAGTTCTTTCTGCGGGGCGGCGGCTTCTCTGGAGATGGAGTATACCCTTCCGGAGGTTTCCCAGAGCGTGGTGATTACCCGCATGGCGGGACGAACGCTGGTTCCGGAAAGGGAGAGCATCCGTTCCTTTGCGGCCCACAGGGCCACCATGGTGATCTTTTTAAGTGCCGGGATGCTTAAGGAACTTACCAGTGAACTTCTGGCAGGGGGATACGGGCCGGAAACACCGGCGGCCATAGTCTATAAGGCCACCTGGCCGGAGGAAAAGATAATCCGCTGCGACCTGAAGGACCTGGAGCGCCTGGCAAAAGAAGAAGGGATCACGAAAACAGCCCTGATCGTGGTGGGCGATGCGGCAGCACAGACCGGTTATCTGCGTTCCCGGCTGTATGCGCCGGAATTTGAAACGGAATTCAGGAAAGCCTCATCAGGCGGGGACGGCGATGAGAAAGAGCAGAAGACGCAGCAGATAGGAGAGTAAGATGGCAGACTTGTATATTGTGGGCATAGGCCCGGGGGCTTATAAATCCATGACCATGGAAGCGGCAGATGCCCTTTCAAAATGTCCGGTTATTGTGGGATATACGGTGTACGCAGATCTGATCCGGGAGCATTTTCCGGACAAGGAATATATCACTACTGCCATGCGGCAGGAGGAAGTCCGGTGCCGCATGGCCCTGGACCGGGCGGCAGAGGGCATTGATACGGCTGTGGTCTGCAGCGGAGACAGCGGTGTTTACGGCATGGCGGGACTGATTCTGGAGCTTTTAGAGAAGGAAGCGCGGCCTGGTGTGCAGGTAAAGATCATTCCGGGGGTGACGGCGGCTCTTTCCGGCGGAGCTCTTTTAGGTGCGCCGCTGACCCATGACTTTGCAGTAATCAGTTTAAGCGATCTGCTGACGCCTATGGACACCATAAAGAAGCGCATCCGTGCGGCGGCAGAGGGGGATTTTTCCATATGTATTTATAATCCCTCCAGCAGGAAGCGCCAGGGGTATCTGGCCATGGCCTGCCGGATCCTGATGGAGTACCGTCCGCCGGAGACCGTGTGCGGGATTGCCTCCAGGATCGGAAGGGAGGGCCAGCAGATGGAGATCCTTACCCTGAGAGAACTGGAGGAACGCAGCGTGGATATGTTTACCACGGTATTTATCGGAAATTCCCAGACCAGAAGGATCGGCAGATATATGGTAACGCCCAGAGGGTACCAGCTTTCGGATCCTGCGAAGGGAGAGGCCTCTGGTGAAGATGGACTTTAAAGACCCGGCGGCAG
Source organism: Candidatus Caccovicinus merdipullorum (assembly GCA_018715905.1). Lineage (GTDB taxonomy): Bacteria > Bacillota > Clostridia > Lachnospirales > Lachnospiraceae > Caccovicinus > Caccovicinus merdipullorum. Next base: position 6,062 of record DVKS01000170.1, read on the forward strand.
GCAGTAAAATGGACAGGAAAAAAGGCAGGGAGTGATAAGAGGATGCAGAAATGTACCATAGGAATTCTGGGAGGAACCAGCGAGGGAAGGCTTCTGGCGGATTTCTGCCGAAAGGAACGCATTCCGGCGGCGGTGTCTGTGGCCACATCTTACGGAGAGGAGCTTTTAACACCGGGACCTTTTCTGCGCATACATACAGGACGCATGGAAAAAGAGGAACTTCTTTCCTGGATCCGGCAGGAAAAGATAGGGGCGCTGGCAGATGCCACCCATCCTTATGCCAGGGTGATTTCTGAAAATGCAGAGTGGGCCTGCCGGCAGGCAGGAATTCCTTACGGACGGCTGGTGCGGGATTCGGGGGAAGAAAAGGCAGAAGAAGAGAATGGAAGGATAATCCGCACTTCCTCCATGGAAGAAGCGGTGCAGGTGCTGGCAAGAATCCTGCAGGAGGGAAGGGGAGAGAAAGGGCTGATTACCACCGGCAGCAAGGAGCTGGCTCAATATACCCGGATTCCGGATTATGCAGAACGCCTTTACGTGCGGGTCCTTCCTTCCAGGGAAGGAATCGATGCCTGCCTGAAGCTGGGATGGAAGGGGAGCCATGTGATTGCCATGCAGGGACCGTTTTCCCAGGACTTAAACCGGGCGATTCTCACCAGTCTTGGAATCACCTGTATGGTGACCAAAGAGTCGGGGAAGGCCGGAGGATTTCCGGAAAAGATTGCCGGCGCCATGGACGCAGGATGCCGGGTGGTGGTCATCGGCCGTCCAAAGGAGAAGGGCGGAAAGACTCTGGAGGAGATGAAGACCTGGATTGCCGGGAGAAGCGGAGGAAATAAGCCGGAGGAGGGGGACGGCGCCGGGGAATGTGCGGCGTTTTCTGGGACGGAACCGCAGGCGCAGATGCCGATGAAACTGCAGACGGATGCAGAAACGCATTCTCAGAAAGAAAATGGCCCCGCGGCAGTCCTTGCAGGAATCGGCACCGGCGGGCTGGCGCAGATTACCTGGGAAGGGCTCTGGAGTCTTCTTAAAAGCGACGCACTGTTAGGCGCCGGGCGGATGGTGGAAAGCGGAAAATCCATTTGCCGTCAGGCTGCAGAGGAACTGGGACTTGGGAATGGAGATTCCGGCAAGAGAAATAAGGAGAAAGAAGACGGAAGGAAAGGCCAGGAAGAAAAGGAAGAAGGCGGATATATCCCGCCGGAAAAGAAAGCGTATTTTGTCAGCTACAAGCCGGATGAAATGATTGCCTGGATGAAAGCGCACCCGGAAATCCGACGGCCGGTGATTCTGTATTCCGGCGATGCGGGATTTTACAGCGGAGCCGCCGCTTTTCGAAGAGCGGCCGGGGAGAGCGGTTTAAAGTGCCGCCTGCTTCCCGGGATATCCTCGATTTCAGCCCTGTCTGCCATTGTCGGAAGGCCGTGGGAGAATGCAGAGATCATCAGCCTTCACGGACGGGCCCTTTCGGGAAATGAGGACTGGTCTCTTAAAGACGGGCGGGACCGGTTCCTTCTTCTGGACGGCAGCGAAAGTCTTCATCAGGTGTGCCGGTGCCTTCTGGAATGCGGTCAGGAGAAGGCACAGATCCTGGTAGGAGAGAACCTGGGATATGAGGAAGAGAAGGTGACGGCAGGCAGTCCCGGACAGATCCTGTCAAAAAAATTCGGCCGGCTTTCCTGCGCATGGATCATTCCATGGGACGGGGATGAGCCGGCCTGATGGGCATATGCCCGGTTTTGCGTACCGCAGGGAACGGGGGATCAGGTAAGATCCTCCGGCTGGATTTTCATATTCCGGCTCCTGCAGTAATATTCCTGATCTTCCGGTCCGATGGGACGGAGGACGCGGCAGGGATTTCCCACAGCCACCACATTGGCCGGGATATCCTTTGTGACAACGCTTCCTGCGCCGATTACGGAATTTTCTCCGATGGTGACACCGGGAAGGATGATGGCCCCTGCGCCGATCCATACATTGTCTCCGATGCGGACCGGCAGATTATACTGGGCCGCTTTTTTTCGCAGGGCGGGGAGGATGGGATGGGCAGCGGTAGCGATGGTTACATTGGGACCGATCATCACAGAATCCCCGATCCAGATATGGGTATCGTCCACCAGTGTCAGGTTAAAGTTGGCGTAAACGTGATGTCCAAGGTGGGTATAGCATCCCCAGTTGGCGTGAAGGGGCGGCTCTGGTTAAAATCGTATAAAATTTCAAGAGCCGCCTCCTGCCTGGAGGCCATTTCTTCATCGGTACAGAAATAAAGCTTCTGATTCAGCATTTTTTCCATTGGTGTCATACGTATTCTCCTTATGCTTAGTAAGGCTTAGTAAGATAAGACTTCATGGCCGGTTTCGGTCACCAGAACCTGAATTTCCCACTGAGCGGACGGCATGCCGTCGTCGGTGTAGACGGTCCAGCCGTTTTCATCATCCACAAAAATGTCCGGGCGGCCCATATTGACCATGGGCTCTATGGTAAAGACCATACCGGGAGCCATGACCATCTCCGTGCCGCGCTTTCCAATATAACCCACCCAGGGATCTTCGTGGAATTCCAGGCCGCAGCCATGGCCGCCGATCTCCCGGACAATGGAGTAGCCGTTTGCCCTGGCATGATCATAGACCGCCTGGGCCATATCCCCTAAAAAGCCCCAGGGTTTTACCTGCTCCAGGCCAAGCTGAACGCATTCCCGGGTGACTTCCACCAGCTTTTTCTTTTCTTCGGATACATTGCCGATGCAGAACATCCGGGAAGAATCGGAAAAATAACCGTTATAGATGGTGGATACGTCCACATTGATGATATCGCCGTCTTTCAGCACATCATCGGGAGAGGGGATGCCGTGGCATACCTGCTCATTGATGGAAGTGCATACGCTTTTGGGAAAGCCCTCGTAGTTTAACGGGGCAGGGATGGCGCCGGCATTTACGGTCTGTTCGTAAACCCAGCGGTCAATTTCTTCGGTGGTAACGCCTTCCCGGATATGCTGGGCCACATAATCCAGCACAGCGATATTGATCCGGGCGCTCTGGCGGATGCCTTCGATCTGTTCCGGCGTCTTGATGATTTTATGGGAGGGCACGATGCAGCCCATTCTCCGGAGGCTTTCCAGCTTTTCGTCAAATTCCATGTGGCATTTTTTGTACTTGTGTCCGCTGCCGCACCAGCAGGGATCATTTCTTCCTAACAATTCCATGTTTGTCTTCCTTTCATCTGCCGGCGCCGGAGGGACCGGATTCGCAGACAGTCATTCTGCCTTATTATATCACATCTTTAATAAAATGGGGAAAAGGACAGAGGAAGATGCAGATTTTTCTTTCTCAAAAAGCTGACAAGGTTTTTTGGCTGTGCTATACTAAGGAAACGCTGAGTTAATCAGAATTTCTATAAAGATAAATGGAAGGAGGCGGAAAAATGGAGGATTCCCAGTTTGTGCGGGGGGATATTCCCATGACAAAAAGTGAGGTCAGAGCCGTATCTTTATCCAAGCTTTCTCTTTGTCCCGGGGCGGTTTTCTGGGATGTGGGGGCAGGCACCGGTTCCGTATCCGTAGAAGCGGGGCTGTATCTGAGGCAGATCGGAGGCGCGGTGTATGCAGTAGAGAGAAACCAGGAGGGCATCCGTCTGATCGAAGAGAATGGAAAGTGCTTTCTTCCCGGATGGGAGGATTTTCATATAATTTCCGGAACTGCGCCGGAGGCGCTTTCTTCGCTTCCGGCGCCTACCCATGTTTTCATCGGAGGATCCGGCGGGAAGCTGCATGAGATTATCCGGCTGGTTCTTGAAAAAAACCGGAAAGCAAGGATCGTCATTAATTCGGTGACTGCGGAAACTACGGCAGAGTGTCTGGATGCGGTGAAGGCTTTTCATTTTTCTGAT
>DVKS01000171.1 GCA_018715905.1 Candidatus Caccovicinus merdipullorum
TACGGCGTGGCCCATGCCGTAGATCAGTCCCTTCTTATCAAAAGCTTCTTTGTGGAGCAGTTTCTCCAGGTATGCGGTTACTGCCTCCTGATCGCTCCAGTCGGTCAGATGCTCTTTCATGTCTGCCATCATCTCGACTACCTTGATATTGGCGCCGCCGTGCTTCGGACCCTTTAAGGAAGAAAGGGCGGCCGCAATTACCGAGTAGGTGTCAGAACCGGCAGAGGTAACTACACGGGTAGTGAAAGTGGAGTTGTTTCCGCCGCCATGTTCCATATGGAGTACCAGCGCCAGATCCAGAACTTTTGCTTCCAGTTCCGTATACTTCATATCGGGGCGAAGCAACCGGAGAATGTTTTCCGCTGTGGAAAGATTCGGGTCCGGACGATGGATATAAAGACTTTCATCGCATTCGTAGTGATTGTAAGCCTGATAGCCGTATACGGCCAGCATGGGGAAGGTACTGATCAACATCATGCACTGACGAAGTACATTGGGAAGAGAAGTATCCGCCGTCCGCTCGTCATAGGATGCCAGGGTAAGCACGCTTTTTGTGATGGAATTCATAATATCCTTGCCCGGCGCTTTCATGATTACGTCGCGGACAAAATTCGTGGGAAGAAAGCTGCTTTTATTTAAGGCATCATGGAAATTTGCTAACTGAGAGGAGGTAGGAAGCTCCCCGAATAAAAGAAGATAAGCGATTTCTTCGAAGCCGTAATGTTTTGGGGAGGAGTTGAGGAAGCCTTTTACCAGGTCATAGATATCGTAGCCGCGGTACAGAAGGCGGCCTTCACAGGGAACCATTTTGCCGTCCACTTCTTTTTTTGACTGCACCAGGGAAATGTTGGTCAGGCCGGCCAGAACGCCTGCACCGTTTTTGTCCCGAAGTCCGCGCTTGACACCGTATGTGTTGAACAGGTCCGGGTCAATATAATTGTGGGCGAGGCAAAGGTCCAGATTGGACTTTGCAAAGTCTTCTACATACTGTCTGTTATCTGCCATAAGTTACCTCCTTGATTGCGTAATGAATTGTTCCCGGATGTTGAAAAATAATTCCGGGAACAGCGGGATTTGTTGAAAATGGGTGATACTATGCATTTTCCATATTTATAGTTATACACTTTTTATTGATAAAAGTCAACCTTTACCAATCGGCAATGGTTGACTTCTGCCGTAATTATCAGTATAATGGGCCTATAGATGGGCGGCGGCAGCAGAAACAGGACGGAGGAGACGGATTTATGGAACGGTGGACCAGTGAAGACGGAGTTCAGAAACTGTTTGAGATTTTTCTGACATCGCAGAAGCTGATTCTGCATTCTCTGGATTATCATGGGGTACGATTTACGAAATATCAATTTTATCTTATGATGGAATTGTCACGGGGGCGCAGCCTGACCATGTCGCAGGCGGCGGCCAGTGTGGGCTGTTCCAAGGAACAGGCGACCCGTATGGTGTCGGCACTGGTGGAGGCCGGATACATTGAGCGTTTTCACAGCGAGACGAATCGGAAGCTGGTGATCGTGCGGCTGACGGAAGAGGGCGAGAATCTGATCCGCCGTGAGAAGAGCATTGCCAGGGAAAAGATGAAAGAGGATTTGAATTGCCTGGATAAGGAGGAACGTGATATCTTTTTCCAGACATTAAAGCAGTTTAATATGGTACTGAAGCGTCTGGAAGAGAACCAGGAGAAGCGGCAGGAAGCCGAAGGAGAACTGCATCATTAAATATGGAGCGTCAGCACCTTTTGCCGGATGCTTCATAAATGAAAATGGAGTGCTTAGCGCCTCGTCACCAGGCTGCATCGCACTCCATTTTCATGGATACACAAATTCTAATTGCCAATTAGGTTTGTAATTTGAATCTGTCTATGGAAAGACAATCCTCCCGGGCGGTGTGATGGGTGTAATGCAATAGGAATTTATAATTTGGTTTTCATGTTTTGCCCTGGAAGGATGCTTTCTCATAGAGCATCTTCATCCGTTCAATAGATTAATGCAGAAGATGCGGATTTTATTGCAGACTTTTCAAAAAAATTAAAATTTTTATAGAAGGATTACGGATAAATTTTTTGGAGGGGCGCGGCGCTTGAAAGCAGGTGGAAACTGTGCTATGATGAGAACTGCAATTTTGCGGGGAAGGCCCTGTTCAGATTAAGGAGGAAACCAGAAAATGAAATGGAAGAAATTTACTCTGACCACCACGGTAGAGGCGGAGGATCTGATCAGCAGCATGCTGGATGAGATCGGCATTCAGGGAATCGAGATCGAAGACAAGGTGCCTTTGACGGAAAAAGAAACGAAGGGAATGTTCATTGACATTCTGCCGGAACTGGGGCCGGATGACGGCGTGGCCCGGATCAGCTTTTATGTGGATGAGGATGAAGATACGGATGAAGTGCTTGCAAAGGTTCGGGAAGGGCTTGAGGAACTGTCCGCTTTTACGGACCTGGGAGCAGGAACGATCCAGGCTTCAGAGACGGAGGATAAGGACTGGATTAATAACTGGAAACAGTATTTCAAGCCTTTTACTGTGGATCATATCCTGATTAAGCCCACCTGGGAAGAGATTCCGAAGGAGCACAAGGACAAGCTTCTGATTCAGATTGATCCCGGTACTGCTTTCGGTACGGGAATGCATGAGACGACGCAGCTGTGCATCCGTCAGCTCCAGAAGTATGTGAACGGAGAGAGTCTGGTGCTGGATGTGGGAACAGGAAGCGGCATCCTGGGAATCGCCGCCTTAAAGCTGGGCGCCAAGGAGGTCTGGGGAACGGATCTGGATGAGAATGCCATTACGGCAGTGGGCGAGAATCTGGCATCCAATCAGATTCCCGATGACCGGTTCCATGTGATCCAGGGGAATATCCTGGATGAAAAGCATGTGCAGGACTGGGCCGGTTATGAGAAATACGATATTGTAGCAGCTAATATTCTGGCTCCGGTGATTATTCTGCTGCAGAAGGAGATTCCGGTACATTTAAAGAAGGGCGGTATCTTTATCACCTCCGGTATTATTAATACGAAGGAACAGGATGTACTGGATGCCTTTGCAGCCAATGACCAGCTGGAAGTGGTGGAAGTAAACCATCAGGGCGACTGGGTCAATGTGACGGCTGTCCGGCGCTGACGGCCGGAAGGCGCAGGCACCAGCCGGTACAGGCAGCCGGAAAGCAGCTGTAAGGTTTGGAGCGGCAGGCGGATGCCGCAGATTAACGAGGGAGAAGCGATGCATCATTTTTTTGCAGACACATCGAATATTGACCCCGGGGCAGGGACAGCCCGGATCGTTGGAATTGATGTAAACCATATCCGGAATGCACTGCGGATGAAGCCGGGAGAGCAGATTCTTATCAGCGATGGCCAGGGACAGGACTATCTGGGACAGATTAAGGAACTGTCGGCAGAGGCCGTTCTGGTGGAGAATCTTTTGCCGGTTTCGGGAAGGGAGCTTCCGGCTTCCATCACCCTTTATCAGGGGCTGCCAAAGAGCGATAAGATGGAACTGATCATCCAGAAAGCAGTGGAACTGGGAGCGGACCGGATTGTGCCGGTAGCCACGCGGAATGCCGTGGTGAAGCTGGACCGGAAAAAGGAAGAGTCAAAAAGAAAGCGCTGGCAGGCTATCGCGGAAAGCGCGGCAAAACAGTCAAAGCGCAGCCGGATCCCGGAAATCGGCCCGGTGATGGCGTTTCAGGAGGCCGTTTCCGATGCAGACGGGACTCTGGGATTTTTCGCCTATGAGAATGCGGAGGGAATGACCGGGACGGCAGGACTGCTGAAGCGAGTGGTGCCGGGAGAAAAGATCAGCGTGTTTATCGGTCCTGAGGGCGGATTTGATGAGGAAGAAGCAGAGGCAGCCAAAGAGAATGGGATCCTTCCGGTATCTTTGGGAAGCCGGATCCTGCGGACGGAGACAGCGGGACTTGCCATTCTTTCTGTTTTGATGATGCGGCTGGAGATCCTCGGGGAGATGGAAGCAGAGAGAACGGAAGAGACAGACAAAGCAGGCCAGGCAGAGGTGCAGCAGGGCCGGAAGCAGTGATTGTGCGGGAAAGGACAGGAAATGGAAGCATATTTGGATAATTCAGCCACCACCAGAGTGCTGGATTCAGTTAAGGACCTTATGGTAACGATTATGACGGAGGATTACGGAAATCCTTCTTCCATGCATCGAAAGGGAATGGAGGCAGAGCGGTATGTCCGTGAGGCCAGAGAGAATATTGCCAGGACCCTTAAGGTGCAGGACAAGGAGATCATCTTTACTTCCGGCGGAACGGAGTCAAACAACATGGCCCTGATCGGAGGAGCCATGGCAAATAAGCGGGCCGGAAATCACATAATTACCACCAGGATCGAGCACGCGTCGGTGTACAATCCTCTGGCTTTCCTGGAGAGCCAGGGCTTTTCCGTTACCTATCTGGATGTGGACCGGAAGGGCCATATTTCTCTTTCGGATCTTCAGGAGGCCCTTCGTCCGGAAACGATTCTGGTTTCCATTATGTATGTGAACAATGAGATCGGCGCCGTGGAGCCGGTGGAGGAGATCGGCCGGATCGTAAAGGCGTATCGGCCTTCCATACTCTTCCATGTGGATGCCATCCAGGCCTACGGAAAGTACGAGATCCGTCCGAAAAAGCAGAATATCGATCTGCTCAGCGTCAGCGGACACAAGATCCACGGGCCGAAAGGCGTGGGATTTCTCTACCTGAATGAAAAGGCCAAAGTGCGTCCGCTGCTTTTTGGCGGCGGGCAGCAGCGGGATATGCGGTCCGGGACGGAGAATGTGCCGGGAGCGGCCGGGCTTGGCCTTGCGGCAAAGGAAATGTATACCGGATTTTCTGACCGGATCCGGAAGATGACGGAACTTAAGGACTATTTTATTGACCGGGTCAGCGAACTGGAAGGCATCACAGTAAACAGTGAAAAGGGGCTGGAGAGCGCTCCTCAGATTATCAGCGTAAGCTTTCAGGGAGTGCGGGGTGAAGTGCTTCTCCATGCGCTGGAGGACCGGGACATTTATGTGTCCAGCGGCTCTGCCTGCTCATCCAACCATCCGGCCATCAGCGGCACCTTAAAAGCCGTGGGAGTGAAAAAGGATCTTTTGGATTCCACTATTCGGTTCAGTCTGGGGATCTATAATACAAAAGAACAGTTGGATTATACCGTCGATGTGCTGAAGGAACTGCTTCCGGTTCTCAGGCGGTATCAGAGAGGATAGAAGGGAGTATCAATGAAGTATCATTCATTTTTGATCAAGTATGCGGAAATCGGCGTAAAGGGAAAAAACCGGTACATGTTCGAGGATGCGCTGGTAAAGCAGATCCGCTTTGCTCTAAAGAGTGTGGAGGGAGAGTTTGAGGTAACCAAGGAATCCGGACGGATCTATGCCAATGCCCTGACGGATTTTGATTTTGATGACGCAGTGGAAGCTTTAAAGCGTGTGTTCGGCATTTCCGGCATCTGCCCCATGGTGCAAGTGGAGGATCTTGGATTTGAAGAGCTGAAAAAGCAGGTGATCCAGTATGTGGATCAGGTATACCCGGAAAAGAATTTTACTTTCAAGGTAAATGCAAGACGGGCCAACAAGCAGTATCCTCTTACTTCGGAGGAGATTAACCGGGATCTGGGCGAGGCTGTTCTGGAAGCGTTCCCCGGCCTTTCCGTGGATGTGCATAAGCCCCAGGTAATGCTCCATGTGGAGATCCGCAGCCGGATCAATCTGTATTCGCAGGTAATCCCCGGGCCGGGAGGCATGCCCATCGGCACCAACGGACGGGCCATGCTGCTTTTATCCGGCGGCATTGACAGCCCGGTGGCGGGATATATGATCGCCAAGCGCGGCGTGGTGATCGAGGCCGTGTATTTCCATGCGCCGCCCTACACCAGCGAGCGGGCGAAGCAGAAGGTGGTGGATCTGGCGAAGCTGGTATCCAGATACGCAGGCCCCATTAAGCTTCATATTGTGAATTTTACAGATATCCAGCTTTATATCTATGAAAAATGTCCCCATGAGGAGCTGACCATCATCATGCGGCGGTATATGATGCGGATTGCTGAGATCATTGCCAGGAAGGAAAAATGCCTGGGACTCATCACCGGCGAGAGCATCGGACAGGTGGCGTCGCAGACAGTGCAGTCTCTGGCGGCTACCAATGAAGTGTGCACCATGCCTGTATTCCGGCCGGTAATCGGTTTTGATAAGCAGGAAATCGTGGATATTTCGGAAAAGATCGGAACTTTTGAGACTTCCATCCAGCCTTATGAGGACTGCTGCACCATCTTTGTGGCCAAGCATCCGGTGACCCGGCCGAATATTAATGTGATCCATCGGTCCGAGGAGAAGCTGGCGGAGAAGATCGATCAGCTGGTAGAGACTGCGGTAGATACCACAGAGACCGTGATTTGTCAGTGACCTGTATGTGCCGGCGGCAGACTTTCAATGTAACCGTCATGTGCCGGCATGACTTTTATGAAAAAAGGCAATAGAAAAAGCTGCTATGTCAGCAGCCTCCTATTGCCTTTGCTGTCTGTCCCGGAAATCGTTTCCGGAACAAATCAGTCGATGATGTAAGGGGAAAGGGTGTTCAGAATTTCATCAATTCCGTTTTCGGCATGGATGTTTAAGTCGATCGGCTTGGAAAGATCCAGGCTGAAAATTCCCATGATGGACTTTGCATCGATCACGTATCTTCCGGATACCAGATCAAAGTCAACATCAAACTTGGTTAAGTCGTTTACGAAGGACTTGACTTTGTCAATCGAATTTAAGGAAATACGAACGGTCTTCATCTTAAATAGCCTCCTTAGGTTATGTAGTGGGAATCGTTGATTCCAGTACAGTAGAAAACCTGTACTGATTCCATACTACAAAGAGGAAGGCCAAAAGTCAATAGTGAGTTTGCATAAAAAGATTGGAGAATTTATTATGAGAAGACGGGCATCTCTTCATAATCTTGGGTGCAAGGTCAATGCCTACGAGACGGAGGCCATGGAGCAGCTTCTGGCGGCGGCTGGATATGAGATCGTCCCATTTGGCGAAACGTCAGATGTATGCATTATCAACACCTGTTCCGTGACAAATGTGGCGGACAAAAAATCCCGGCAGATGCTTCACCGGGCAAAAGCGAAGAATCCGGATGCTGTGGTTGTGGCGGCAGGCTGTTATGTGCAGGCAGCTGCCGGAGAACTTTTAAAAGACGGAGCTGTGGATATCATTATTGGAAACAATAAGAAAAAAGAACTGGTTTCCATTCTGGAAGAGTATTTTCAGAGGAGGGCGGAATCGGAAAGCCGGAAAGATGAGGAACATCGGGAGTGCCGGAAAGAGCAGGAAGACAGTCATGTTATCGATATCGGCAGCACCTGGGAGTATGAGGATCTTCATATCAGCCGGGTGGCAGAACATACCAGAGCGTTCATCAAAGTCCAGGATGGCTGCAACCAGTTCTGCAGTTACTGTATTATCCCCTATACCAGAGGGAGGGTGCGGAGCCGCCGGCCGGAGGATGTGGAGGCAGAAGTACGGCAGTTAGCGGCGTCCGGGTATCGTGAAGTGGTGCTGACGGGCATCCATTTAAGTTCTTACGGCATTGACCGCAGGGAAATGGGAGAGGCTGACTGGCTGGAGAGCAGCGGGGATTCGGATGGCAGCAAAGCCGGCGGCCGTGGGCAGGCGCTTTTGGCACTGATCCAGAGAATACATCAGATTGACGGGGTGGAACGGATCCGGCTGGGCTCTTTGGAACCCAGAATCGTGACGGAGGAGTTTGCCCGGTCGCTGGCGAAGCTTCCGAAGGTATGCCCTCATTTCCACCTTTCCCTGCAGAGTGGCTGTCTGGAGACTTTAAAAAGGATGAACCGGCACTATACGCCGGAGGAATATCTGGAATGCTGCAGACGGCTGCGCCGGGTTTATGATGATCCGGCCATTACCACAGATGTGATCGTGGGATTCCCCGGGGAGACGGAGGAAGAATTTGCCCGGACACAGCGTTTCCTTGAAACTGTGGGATTTTATGAGATGCATGTGTTTAAGTACTCCAGAAGGAAAGGCACCAGAGCGGACCGGATGCCGGAGCAGGTTCCGGAGCCGGTGAAAGGACAGCGCAGCGATATTCTCCTGGCCATGGAGGCGGATATGTCCCAGGATTACCGGAAACGTTTCCTGGGAAGGCGGGTTTCCGTACTCTGGGAAGAGGAGATTCCGATCAATGGAGAGACCTGCATGGCAGGTTACACCCGGGAGTATATAAGGGCAGCAGTAAGTAAAACCAGGCTGGCTTCCCTGGGCCTTAAGGCGGCCCCGGGCCAGATTGTGCAAGGGCGTCTTGTGGGGATGCTGAATGAAAAAACAGCGGAATTTGAACCAGAAATGGAGGAATTATTCCATTAATTTACGTAAAATATGGAAAGATGCTCTTGCCGAAACAGAGTTTATGGTTTAGAATAAGATAGAATAGTGATAAGGACGTGATGAAGATGGGCGATATGCATGACACACAGTTTATAACTCTCCAGGAAAATACGGCCAATGCGGCACAGGTTCTGGAACAGGTTTATATTGCCCTGACGGAGAAAGGGTATAACCCTGTCAATCAGATCGTTGGTTATATTATGTCAGGAGATCCAACCTATATTACCAGCCACAAGAATGCCAGAAGCCTGATTATGAAAGTGGAGCGGGATGAGCTTCTGGAAGAGATGATGGCAGTCTACATCGAAACGAAGCTTAAGAAGTAGGCGCGTGCAGGCTCGATTACAGTGAGAAGAGGCTGATTTTATCAGCCGTATAGGAAAATGAAAATCAGTTGGCGGCAAGCCAGCTGGTTTTGTTGTGGAAAATTTTAGCGGACCCAGGGGGTTCTTTTGCCTTTTGGGCTGTTATGGGAAACCATCATGCGCCGGCGGCCAACGCACTAGCCATCCCGCAAAAGTCTGGCGGCGCATTTGGTATCCCTGAATTGAGGCCGCCTAATCGGCGGCGGACTATCAGAGTAAAGTTGACCGGAGAAAAATATGCGGATATTAGGATTGGATTACGGATCGAAAACGGTAGGAGTGGCCGTCAGCGATGCCCTGGGTCTGACTGCTCAGGGGCTGGAAACCATTGTGCGGAAAGAGGAAAACAAACTGCGCCAGACCTGTGCTAGGATCGAAGCGCTGATTTCAGAATATCAGATTACAGCTGTGGTTTTGGGGTATCCTAAAAATATGAATAACACGGCAGGGGACCGGGCGCAGAAGACAGAAGACTTTAAAGCCATGCTGGAACGGCGCACCGGACTCCCGGTAATCCTTTGGGATGAACGCCTGTCTACCCGTTCGGCGGAGCGTATCCTGATGGAGAGCGGTGTGCGGAGAGAGAACCGGAAGGCTGTAATCGACAAGATTGCGGCAGTCTTCATCCTTCAGAACTATTTGGACAGTCTGGCAGCCGGCCGATGCGAAAGCAGCCAGCCGCAGGAGCAGACGGAAAACTAACGGAAGTTCAGGAGAAGAGGAAATGATGAACAACGAAGAAAAGATAACCCTTCAGACTGAGGAAGGGGAGTTTCTGGATTTTTTTGTGGTAGAAGAGACAAGGCTTGCAGGAAGAAGCTATCTGCTGGTAACGGATGAAGAAGATGAAAACGCGGACGGCGAATGTTACATCTTGAAGGATACTTCTGCCCCGGAGGACCCGGATGCTTCCTATGAATTTGTAGAAGACGAACAGGAGTTAAACGATTTATTTCAGATTTTTACCCAGCTTTTGGACGATGCGGACGTGGAGCTTCAAAAGTAAGCCGGATGGGTAAACCGATTAAATGGAGGTAAAAGATTGAAAGGAAAAGAAAAAGAGAATAAGAATGAGACCGTGAAAGTCATCCCTCTGGGAGGCCTGGAGCAGATTGGAATGAATATCACTGCTTTTGAGTGTCAGGACAGCATTATTATCGTGGACTGCGGCCTGGCTTTCCCGAGTGATGACATGCTGGGCATCGATCTGGTGATCCCGGATGTGACTTACTTAAAGCAGAATATCGGAAAAGTAAAAGGATTTGTGATCACCCATGGACATGAAGATCATATCGGAGCCCTTCCCTATATCCTGAAGGAATTGAATGTACCCGTATATGGAACGAAACTGACCATTGCGCTGATTGAAAATAAATTAAAAGAGCATAACCTGTTAAAGAGTACCAGGCGGAAGGTGATCCGTCATGGGCAGTCGGTGAACCTGGGATGTTTCCGGGTGGAGTTTATCAAGACCAACCACAGCATCAGCGATGCATCGGCGCTGGCGATTTTCTCGCCGGCAGGCACCATCATTCATACAGGAGACTTTAAGATCGATTATACGCCGGTATTCGGCGATGCCATTGACCTGCAGCGTTTTGCAGAACTGGGAAAGAAGGGCGTTTTAGCTCTTCTCTGTGACAGTACCAATGCTACCCGCCCGGGATTTACGGCTTCGGAGCGGACCGTGGGAAAGACTTTTGATTCCATTTTTGCAGATCACCAGAACAAGAGAATCATTGTGGCCACCTTTGCGTCCAATGTGGACCGGGTGCAGCAGATTATTTATTCCGCTTATAAGTACGGCCGGAAGGCCGTGGTAGAAGGCCGCAGCATGGTTAATGTAATCGGTACGGCCAGCGAATTAGGCTATATCAAGATCCCTGAGGGGACTCTGATTGACATAGAGCAGTTAAAGAATTACCCACCGGAAAAGACGGTGCTTATTACCACCGGAAGCCAGGGAGAGTCTATGGCGGCACTGTCCCGCATGGCAGCTTCCATCCACAAGAAGGTATCCATTACGCCAAATGATGTGATCATCTTGAGCTCCAATCCCATTCCGGGAAATGAGAAGGCGGTGGCAAAGGTCATCAATGAACTGTCTATGAAGGGGGCAGAGGTGATCTCTCAGGATACCCATGTATCCGGCCATGCCTGTCAGGAGGAAATTAAGCTGATCTATTCTCTGGTGCGGCCGAAATATTCCGTTCCCGTTCACGGCGAGTACAGCCATCGGGCGGCCCAGGCCAGCCTGGCTCAGGCGGTGGGCATCCCCAAGGAGAATATCCTGATGATCAATTCCGGCGATGTGCTGGAGTTAGGCCAGGATAAGGGCGAGGTAACCGGCCATGTTCCTTCCGGCGCCATTATGGTGGATGGACTTGGCGTAGGCGATGTGGGAAATATTGTTCTGCGTGACCGGCAGAATCTGGCACAGAACGGAATCATCGTAGTGGTTCTGACTCTGGAAAAATACAGCAACCAGCTTTTGGCCGGACCGGATATCGTGTCCAGAGGATTCGTGTATGTGCGAGAGTCTGAGGATCTTTTGGAAGAAGCCAGAAGAGTGGTGGATGATGCCGTTGCAGACTGCCTGGCCCGCCACATCAGCGACTGGGGAAAGATTAAGAATGAAATTAAGGACAGCTTAAGCGACTTCCTCTGGAAGCGCATGAAGAGAAGTCCTATGATCCTTCCCATTATCATGGAAGTATAAGCAGAGAGGAGGGATACCGTGAGCGATACGACAAAAGACATTAACCGGGTTACCGGGGCCATCATCAGGGTGTCCCTTCGACTGATCATTTATGCCCTTGTGGTACTTCTGCTTTATGAGGGCGTTACAGCCGGCTATTCTTTTGGCTATGCAGTTTTTGCCGGTACGGCAGTGTCGGAGGAACCTGGCATTACTGCTTCGGTGGCAGTGGAAGAAGGGCAGGATGCGGGAGAAGTCGGGCAGATGCTGGAGGAGATGGGGCTGATTCAGAGCCGGTATATTTTCATGATCCAGGCCCTTTTTTACGAATACGATATTTATCCGGGAACTTACCAGCTGAACACTTCCATGACATCAAAGGAGATGCTGGAAGAGATGAGCGTTCTGCCGACAGCGGAAACGGAAGGAGTATCCCAGCAATGATTGAAGATATAAGGATTCGGGACTATATCCTTTCTCTGGAGCCGGATCTGGATCCGGTTCTCTCACAGATTGAAGAGACTGCTCTGGCAGGGCAGATCCCCATTATCCGCAAAGAGACCGGCGCGCTGTTAAAAACCCTGGTGGCTGCAGTGCGGCCCAGGCAGATCCTGGAGATCGGATGTGCAGTAGGGTATTCGGCCCTTTTGATGGCGTCGGTGATGGAACCGGACTGCCAGATTACAACCATTGAAAAATATGAAAAGCGCATTCCTGACGCACTGGAGAATTTCCGCAGAGCCGGGAGAGAAGGGCAGATTACTCTGCTGCCCGGAGATGCCGGGGAGCGGATGGAAGAACTTTCGGAAGAAAGTTATGATTTTATCTTTATGGATGCGGCAAAGGGACAGTATATCCACTGGCTGCCAAGGGTACTTAAGCTTTTGGCCCCCGGCGGTATGCTGGTTTCCGACAATGTGCTTCAGGATGGAGATATTGTCCAGTCACGTTTTGCCGTGGAGCGGCGGAACCGGACCATCCACAGCCGGATGCGGGAGTATCTTTATGTGCTGAAGCATACAGAGGGACTTGAAACGGCAGTGATTCCAATTGGAGACGGTGTCACCGTCAGCGTAAAGCGGGCCATGCCGGCGAAGGGCAGCGCAGAATCTGCCGGCGAAGAGAAAAGCAGGGCCTGACTGCCGGAGACAGGCGGATCCGGCTTTCTGGTGTAAGGATGAGTCGATAAAGGAGAAAATATAAGTTTATGAGAAAAACGGAGCTGCTGATACCGGCGGGAAGCCTTGAAGTGTTAAAAACCGCCGTGGTGTACGGAGCGGACGCAGTTTATATTGGAGGAGAAGCCTTCGGTCTGCGGGCAAAGGCAAAGAATTTTTCAAACCAGGAGATCCGGGAAGGGATCCGCTTTGCCCATGAACGGGGAGTGAAGGTTTATATTACAGCCAACATTCTGGCCCATAATGAAGACCTGGCCGGAGCGGAGGCATATTTTAAAGAACTTGGAGAGATCGGACCGGACGCTCTGATTATCTCGGATCCGGGAATCTTTGATATTGCCAGACGGATCCTGCCGGATGTAGACATTCATATCAGCACCCAGGCCAATAACACCAATTACGGAACGTATCAGTTCTGGTGGCGTCTGGGAGCAAAACGGGTGGTATCGGCCAGAGAACTGTCTCTTCAGGAGATCCGCCAGATCCGGGAGAACATTCCGGAGGAGATGGAGATTGAGAGTTTTATTCATGGAGCTATGTGCATCTCCTATTCGGGCCGGTGTCTGCTGAGCAATTTCCTGGCAGGTAGAGATGCCAATCACGGCGCCTGCTCCCATCCGTGCCGCTGGAAGTATGCGGTGGTGGAGGAGACCAGGCCGGGCGAGTATATGCCCGTCTATGAAAATGAACGGGGAACCTTTCTTTTTAATTCCAAGGACCTGTGCATGATCGAGCATGTGCCGGAGATGATGGAAGCAGGAATTGACAGCTTTAAGATCGAGGGACGGATGAAGACAGCCCTGTATGTGGCCGCTGTGGCCAGGACTTATCGGAGGGCCATTGACGATTATCTGGAGGATCCGGAGAAGTACCGGAAGAATCTGGAATGGTATAAAGAAGAAATCGGAAAATGCACCACCAGAGAATTTACCACCGGCTTTTATTTTGGAAAGCCCACAGAGGATGCCCAGATTTACCGCAACAGCACTTATATCCGGAATTATACGTATCTGGGCAGTGTGGAGCGGACTGATGAGACCGGCCGGTGCCTTCTGGAACAGAAGAACAAGTTTTCTGCAGGTGAGACCATAGAGGTGATGAAGCCGGACGGACGGAATCTCAGCGTCCAGGTAAAGGGGATCTGGAGCGAAGACGGGGAGCCCCAGGAAAGTGCGCCCCACGCCCGCCAGATGATCTGGGTGGATCTGGGATGTGAACTTCGGCAATACGATATTTTGCGCCGCAGAGAGCCGGAAGCGGTTCATACGGCGTAGGGGGAGAGGCTGCTGCATGAGAAGCTTTCTTTGCATGAAAATGCAGAAGGCATGCGGCAGCCCCTTGTGTATATGCTTACAGATGAGAAATGCTTCGTATCTGCGGCAGTGAAAAGGGGTGAAGGAGATGCTGTCTGTTACTTTGGGTGTTCTGGCTGTGTTTTGTCTGGCCTATTTTGGCGTGATCATTGTCTATTCCGGCATCCAGACATCTATGATCTGGATCTGGCCTGTGATGGCGTTCGTTTTTCTGCTGCTGTCAAGAGGCGTGGTTTTTTACCGCCGCCATAAGCGTTTGATCCCTCTGTGGATGCCGGTATCGGTAACTACGCTTTTGATTGCGGGAGCGGTGATTTTTGCTGTTCTTCAGATGCTGATATTCAGCAGTCTGGCGCCGAAAGAGCCGGCTTATCTGGACTATCTGATCGTCCTGGGGGCAAAGGTGCGGGAAGATGATATCAGTCTTACCTTAAAACAGCGGCTGGACCGGGCCATCCGTTTCCTGGAAGAGCATCCGGAGACCAAGGTGGTGCTGTCCGGGGGACAGGGAGCCGATGAACCAACTACGGAAGCCATGGCCATGGCGGAATATTTGCGGTATAATGGGATCGAGCCGGAGCGGATGCTTCTGGAGACCAATTCATCCAATACTACAGAGAACATGATCTGCAGCAAGGCATTGATTGATGACCAGAGACAGAAGGAAAAGGAAGCAGCCAGGGCCAGGAGAAACCGGATCCGCAGGCAGCGGATGGAACTGGATCGTTTTCTTATGGATATGGAAAAGTTCCGTGAAGATCAGGGGGCAGGAGATGTTTTAGAACGCCCCATCGTACCGGGACCGGTACCTTCTGCGGGGCCGGGGAGCCGGGAGCCCATCCGGATCCCGCCGTCCCAGAAGGAGACAGAGCTTCTTCCGGACAAGCCCCTGCAGATCGGTGTACTGACCAGCAATTACCATCTGTACCGGGCGATGCAGATCGGAAAGAAGAATGGTTTTGCTTCCCTTTCCGGCGTGTCAGCCAGCTCAGATCCCGTACTTTTCGTTCATTTCTGCGTGCGGGAGAGCCTGGCCATATTAAAAGATAAATTTATGGGAAACATGTAAAAGAGATTCTGCGGAATCTTAACTACTTTTGAATTTCAGAAAAGAAAGGCAGAGGTCATTCATGAAAAAATCAGGTTTGGAACAGCTTGGGGCATACCAGCTGGTAACAGAAAAGGAACTGAAGGAGATGAATTCCCTGGGGGTGGTTCTGCGCCATAAAAAGACAGGGGCCAGGATTTTCCTTATGGAAAATGATGATGAAAATAAAGTATTCTGCATCGGCTTCCGTACGCCGCCAAGCGACAGCACGGGCCTGCAGCATATCCTGGAGCACAGCGTTCTCTGCGGATCGGAGAAATTTCCGGTAAAGGATCCTTTTGTGGAATTGGTAAAGGGCTCCCTGAATACGTTTTTAAATGCCATGACCTATCCGGATAAGACCGTTTATCCCGTTGCCAGCTGTAATGACAAGGACTTCCAGAATCTGATGGACGTATACATGGATGCGGTTCTGCATCCGAATATTTACCGGGAGCCGAAGATTTTTATGCAGGAAGGCTGGCACTATGAGATGGAGTCGGAGGATGCGCCCATCACCATCAATGGTGTGGTATACAATGAAATGAAAGGCGCATTTTCCTCTCCGGAAAGCCTTCTGGACCGTTCCATCTCCCATGCGCTTTTCCCGGACACCTGCTACGGCTTTGAGTCCGGCGGCGACCCGGCGCAGATCCCTGCACTTACGGCAGAACAGTTTTTAGACTACCACAGCCGCTTCTATCATCCAAGCAACAGTTTTATCTATCTGTACGGAAATATGGATATGGCTGAAAAGCTTACATGGCTGGATGAGGAATATCTGGGAAAATACGAATTCCGCCAGGTGGACTCTGGGATTTCCCTGCAGAAGCCTTTTGAGGCTCCGGTAAGCCAGGAGGTGCCTTATTCCATTACGGAGAATGAGGAGGAGGAAAAGAGTGCATACCTTTCGGTGAACACAGTGGTGGGCACAGACCTGGATCCCAAACTTTATGTGGCTTTCCAGATCCTGGAGTATGCCCTTTTAGATGCACCGGGAGCGCCCTTAAAGAAGGCCCTGATCGATGCAGGACTGGGAGATGATGTGCTGGGCGGCTATGAAAGCGGTATCCTGCAGCCGTATTTTTCCGTAATCGTGAAAAACACCTCTCTGGAGCGGAAGGGAGAATTCCTGGCAGTGGTAAAAGGCGTGCTGCGAAAGCTGGCGGATCAGGGAATCGATAAGAAGAGTCTCCTTGCCGGACTGAATTATTATGAATTCCGTTACCGGGAGGCGGATTATGGCTCTGCGCCCAAGGGACTGATCTACGGACTCTGGTGCATGGACAGCTGGCTTTATGACGGCGATCCCATGATGCATCTGGAATATCAGGAGACCTTCGACTTCTTGAAAGCGGCGGCGGGGGAAGGTTATTTTGAGAACCTGATCCGGGAATACCTTCTGGATAATCCTTTTGAGGCGGTAGTTTCTCTGGCGCCGAAAAAGAATCTGACGGCAATGGAAGATAAGGCGCTGGCAGAACGGCTGGCATCCTATAAGGATTCTTTAAGTGACGGTCAGATCAAGGATCTGGTGCGCAGCACCAGAGAACTGAAGGAGTACCAGGAAACGCCTTCTTCCCAGGAAGATTTAAAGAAGATCCCCATGCTTCGCAGGGAGGATATCGGAAGGGAGTGCGAGGAGATCGCCTGCTGCAAGCGGCAGATCGGAACGGTTCCGGTACTGTTTTCCTCCATGTTTACTTCCGGGATCGGCTATATCAGCCTCCTTTTTAACACCAATGGGATCCCGTCAGAGGATCTTCCCTATGTGGGACTGTTAAAATCCGTTTTGGGTTATGTGGACACAGAGAATTACCGGTATGAGGATCTGACCAGCGAGATTTACTTAAACAGCGGCGGCATTGACTTTTCCGTGACTTCCTATGTGAATCTGAAGGAGCCGGAGAATTTTACCGGAGCGTTTATTGCCAGGGCAAAGGTGCTTTATGAGAAAGCGGATTTTGCGTTCTCGATCCTGGCAGAGATTCTGACCCGGTCGCGCCTGGATGATGAAAAGCGTCTGGGAGAGATTCTGGCAGAAACCCGCTCCAGAGCCAGGATGCGTTTAGAGAGTACGTCCCACTCGGCGGCGGTGGCCAGGGCAACCTCGTACTTTTCGCCTACTTCCAGCTACAATGACCGGACCGGCGGTATTGGCTATTACTTCTTCTTAGACCAGGTATGCCGGGATTATGAGAATCCGGAGAACCGGAAGGCTCTGTCGGAGAAGCTGCGCCAGGTGTGCAGCCGCCTGTTTACCAGGGACCATCTGCTGGTAAGCTTTACTGCAGATGAGGAAGGATACGAAAAGCTGGCGGCCGGACTGGATCATCTTACCCGGTGCCTGGGAGAAAGCGACGGCAGGGTATATCCTTATGTATTCCAGCCGGAGAACCGGAATGAGGGCTTTAAGACGGCGTCCCAGGTAAACTATGTGGCGCGCTGCGGATCTTTTGCAGGAAGCGGCTTTGCCTATACCGGCGCCCTCAGGATCCTTAAGGTGATCTTAAATTACGATTATCTGTGGCTGAATCTCCGGGTACAGGGCGGAGCCTACGGCTGCATGAGCGGATTCGGAAGGTCCGGGGAGGCTTATCTGGTTTCCTACCGGGATCCGAATCTGAAAGAAACCAATGACATCTACGAAAAGATTCCGGAGTATCTGCGCCGGTTTACTGCAGAGGAACGGGATATGACCAAATATGTGATCGGCGCCATCAGCGAGCTGGACACGCCGCTGACGCCTTCCATCAAGGGAGCCAGAGCCGTCTCTGCCTACCTGTCCGGTGTGACCAGAGAGATGCTTCAGGAAGAACGGCTGCAGATCCTTGAAGCAGGGCAGGAGGATATCCGGAATCTGGCGGGAATCCTTCAGGCTGTCCTGGATACGGGAAGCTTGTGCGTCATCGGAAATGAAGAGCAGGTAAAGGCGGAAAGCGCCATGTTCCGGAACGTGGAGAACCTGTTTTGTTAAATGCAGGCACAGGACTGGGAGCGGCACCAGAAGATGCCGCTTCAGGAGAGAAAGGAAAAGAAAAGTATGGAAAATGCACAGAAGAAATCCGGCTTTGTTACCTTGATCGGGCGGCCGAATGTAGGAAAGTCTACACTGATGAACCGGCTGATCGGACAGAAGATCGCCATTACTTCCAGCAAGCCCCAGACCACCAGAAACCGGATCCAGACAGTATACACAGATGAACGGGGCCAGATCATCTTTCTGGACACGCCGGGCATCCACAAGGCAAAAAATAAACTTGGGGAGTATATGGTGAATGTGGCAGAACATACCTTAAAGGAGGTGGACCTGGTACTCTGGCTGGTGGAGCCTACCACCTTTATCGGAGCCGGGGAGCGTCATATTGCCGAGCAGCTTAACCGGGCAGGAACCCCCATTATCCTGGTAATTAACAAGATCGACACCGTAAAGAATCCGGATGAGGTGATCACCTTTATCGCCGCATACAAAGACATTTGTAATTTCGCGGAAATCGTGCCGCTGTCAGCTCTGAAGGGGAAGAATACGGACCTTTTGACGGAACTGATCTTTAAGTACCTTCCCTACGGACCGGAATTCTACGATGAAGATACGGTAACGGATCAGCCCATGCGCCAGATCGCTGCGGAGCTGATCCGGGAAAAGGCTCTGCGGCTTCTGGATGATGAGGTGCCCCACGGCATTGCTGTGACCATCGAGAAGATGCGCCAGCGGGATAATGGAATTATGGATATCGAGGCCACCATTATCTGTGAGAGAGATTCTCACAAGGGCATTATTATCGGAAAAGGAGGCAGCATGCTGAAGAAAATCGGAAGCGCTGCCAGAACGGAGATCGAAAAGATGCTGGAGAACCAGGTGAATTTAAAACTCTGGGTAAAGGTGCGCCGGGAGTGGCGTGACAGCGAACTTTACATGAAGAATTACGGCTATAATCCAAAGGATGCACAGTAACCATGGGCTGGCGGCGGAAATAAAAAGGAGGAAGGCATTGTGCGGGAAACGGTCAATCTGACGGGAATGGTTATCCGGTCATCTCCTTCCGGGGAAGCGGACAGGCGTCTTGTGATTCTTACGCGGGAGAGAGGAAAGATTACCGCCTTTGCCAGAGGAGCCAGGCGGCCGGGAAGTACATTGATGGCGCCTGGCCGTACTTTTGCTTTCGGCACCTTCCGGCTGTACGAAGGGCGGGATGCCTACAGTCTGCAGGGGGCGGAGATTTCCAATTATTTCGAAGAGATCGCCATGGACATGGAAGCGGCCTGCTACGGGTCTTATTTTCTGGAACTGGCTGATTACTACAGTCGGGAGAATCTGGATGGCACGGAGATGCTTAAGCTGATCTATCAGTCTCTGCGGGCTCTCCTTAAGCCGGCGATTCCCAATGTGCTGGTGCGGCGGATTTATGAACTGAAGTCCATGGTAATTAACGGCGAGTATACGGAATGGCCTCCCAGGAAAGTCAGCGATTCGGCTGTTTATGCCTGGACTTATGTGACGGTTACGCCGGTGGAATCGCTGTACCGCTTTACGCTGACGGAAGAGGTGCTGAAAGAGTTTTCCGGCTGCGTGGAGGAGAATATGCGCCGGTACATTGACCGCCACTTTCATTCCCTGGATATCCTGAATACATTAAGTGACGCAGGGGGAAAAATGCCGCAGAAAGGCTGACTGTTTAAGACCGATGCTTTTGAACAGAAATTTGGTATTGAAAAAGCAGCAGAAAGCGGGTATGATAGGAGAAGCTGTGAGTCCGTTTAAGGCGGACGGGAGGAGGATGGAAAAGCCGGTGCAGAACAAAAAGAGATGGAAAGCTGCGGTTTTGACAGCAGCCCTCAGCATGGGAGTCTGGGGCTGCCAGGGTGTGGGAGACGGATATGACTTTCAGCCGGAGACCAGCAGCATCTACGTGTCGGAGGATGGAAAGATCCAGAGCGCCACAGTAGAAAATTATGATAAGGATTATTACAGCCAGAGCGGTCTGGAGGAATTTCTGGCCGGCCAGGTGGCTGCTTACAATAAAAGTCTGGGCGCGGCTGAACTTGGCCATAATATAGAAGGCGGCCAGACACTTCCGGCGGCAGTGGTATCCTGCAGCCTGGAAGAGGGAAAAGCTGCGGTGATTTATGAATATGCCAACAGTGAAAGTTTCTTAGATTTTGCGGAAGAATTCCATGACGCAGATAATCTGGTATCAGACTTTAAGACGGGGACGGCGGCAGAGGCCAGAACCGAAGGGTGGCTTGAGGGCATGGATTTTGTAAAGCCGGGAAAGGGACAGGAGGCTGCAGATGCTTCGGCTGATGAGATCAGCAGGCTGAGCGATCAGCAGGCGGTGCTTGTTGAGACGGATCATCCCATTACCCTGGAGACCGGCGGAAGGATCCGATATATGACCCGGGGCGTATCTCTTCAGGACAGAAATACGGCCCAAATTCCGGAAGGAACTCATGTGATTATATTTAAATGATGCCGGAGCCCAATGGGAATGTCCCTTCGGTGACACATCAAAAAGCAGGAAAATCCTGAAAGAAAGGCAAAAGTGAGGTAGAGGATATGGAAAAGACTATGGAGAAAATCGTAGCGCTGGCGAAGAACAGGGGCTTTGTGTACCCTGGTTCTGAGATTTACGGCGGACTGGCAAACACCTGGGATTACGGCAATCTCGGTGTGGAACTTAAGAATAATGTAAAGAAGGCCTGGTGGCAGAAATTTATCCAGGAGAGTCCTTATAATGTAGGTGTGGATTGTGCCATTCTGATGAATTCCCAGACCTGGGTAGCATCCGGCCATCTGGGCGGTTTTTCCGATCCCCTGATGGACTGCAAGGCCTGCAAGGAGCGTTTCCGCGCTGACAAGCTGATCGAGGATTACATGGCGGAAAACGGCATTGTTCCGGAGAGCGGCATCGACGGCTGGAGTCAGGAAGAGATGAAGCGCTATATTGATGAGAAGAATATCTGCTGTCCCAGCTGCGGAAAGCATGATTTTACCGATATCCGTCAGTTCAACCTGATGTTCAAAACCTTCCAGGGTGTAACTGAGGACGCCAAGAACACGGTTTATCTGCGGCCTGAGACTGCCCAGGGTATTTTTGTAAACTTTAAGAATGTACAGAGAACTTCCAGGAAGAAGATTCCCTTCGGCATCGGACAGATCGGAAAGTCCTTCCGCAACGAGATTACTCCCGGAAACTTTACCTTCCGGACCAGAGAATTTGAGCAGATGGAGTTAGAGTTCTTCTGTAAACCGGATACTGATCTGGAATGGTTCGCCTACTGGAAGGAGTACTGCATCAACTGGTTAAAGGCTCTGGGAATCAAAGATGATGAAATGCGGGTAAGAGATCATTCTCCCGAAGAATTGTGCTTTTACAGCAAGGCCACATCGGATATCGAGTTCCTCTTCCCCTTTGGATGGGGCGAGCTGTGGGGAATTGCTGACCGGACGGATTATGACCTGACGCAGCACCAGAATACCTCCGGCCAGGATCTGACTTACTTTGATGACGAGGCGAAGGAGCGTTATATCCCTTACGTAATCGAGCCTTCTCTGGGTGCTGACCGTGTAACGCTGGCGTTCCTGTGCGCTGCTTATGATGAGGAAGAGATCGGCGAAGGAGATGTACGTACCGTTCTTCATTTCCATCCGGCCATTGCACCGGTAAAGATCGGTGTGCTTCCCTTATCGAAGAAGCTGAATGCAGGTGCTGAGAAGATCTATGAGGAGCTGTGCAAGTATTATAACTGCGAATTTGATGACCGGGGCGCCATCGGAAAGCGCTACAGAAGACAGGATGAGATCGGAACGCCCTTCTGCATCACCTACGACTTTGATTCGGAAGAGGATCATGCCGTTACCGTCCGCGACCGTGACACCATGGAGCAGGTCCGGATTCCCATTGCCGAACTTAAGGATTATTTTGAAGATAAATTCAGATTCTAAGAAAAACTGCCGCTGCGGAGAATTCCCGGCGGCAGTTTTTTGTATGGCGGGCCGGAAAATTTAGAGGAAATGCATGTTCGCATATACGAATCAATATCAGATATTCGAAAATTGACTAAAAATGAAAGCACTTTCATAAGATATTACAGATAAATAAACAAATTTTCTCCTTTTTTTGAAGAAAAAACCTTTACTAGAAAAAGATTTGTGTTATACTATTTGCAGACCGAATTTCGGATAAGCTGAAGCGGGAGACCCCGCTTTCTTCTTGCTGTGCGGCAGAAGTGCTCTGCAGCGTTTTTTATGCCGGCACAGAAGCAGCCGAAGCGAAAAACGGAAATTACAAGAAGAGATTTTTAAAATCTTGAGGAGGAAATAATCTTATGGCAAAGAAATGGGTTTATTTGTTCAGCGAAGGCAATGCGACCATGAGAAACCTGCTGGGCGGCAAGGGTGCGAACCTTGCAGAGATGACAAATCTGGGTCTTCCGGTACCGCAGGGCTTTACCATCACCACGGAAGCCTGCACCCAGTATTATGAAGATGGACGTCAGATCAATGACGAGATCATGGGCCAGATCATGGAGTACATTGCCAAGATGGAGGAGATCACCGGAAAGAAATTCGGTGACAAGGAAAATCCATTATTAGTATCCGTACGTTCCGGCGCAAGAGCTTCCATGCCAGGCATGATGGATACCATCTTAAACCTCGGCTTAAATGAAGAAGTGGTAGAAGTATTGGCTGCCAAGTCCGGCAATCCCCGCTGGGCATGGGACTGCTACCGCAGATTTATCCAGATGTTCTCTGACGTAGTTATGGAGGTCGGCAAGAAGTATTTCGAAGAGCTGATCGACAAGATGAAGGCAGAGAAGGGGGTTACTCAGGACGTTGATCTGACTGCAGATGACTTAAAAGAACTGGCAAATCAGTTCAAGGCTGAGTATAAGGAGAAGATCGGAGCCGACTTCCCCACCGATCCCAAGGAGCAGTTAATGGAGGCTGTAAAAGCTGTATTCCGTTCCTGGGACAACCCGAGAGCAAAT
>DVKS01000172.1 GCA_018715905.1 Candidatus Caccovicinus merdipullorum
TTTTCATGATATTTTATGGACAGCCTGCCATCGATTCTCTGCACAAGCGCTTCCAGGAAAACATAGGTTGCTCCGTTCAGAATCTGGGAGAAAATATGTATGACCACCAGAGCTGCCAGAAGGAAAATCACCTGCTTCTGCCTGAATCCATTAGAATACACCGTAGCAGCGTCGAAAAAGCGCTGCGTTATCACAGTGGTCAGTCCTAAAATGATCCCATATGAAGCCATTCCGCATTGTGCCGCCACAAAGGACCAGGGCGCGCATCGGATGACATGGGGCGTTAATTTCATAAAAACTCTCACAATGCCGTACCGCTGAGACTTATCCCTCTTCATTCATACCACGCTTTCTGGGACTTGTACATTCCCGCATAAAGCCCTTCTTTTTCCATCAGCGATTCATGTGACCCGCATTCACACACTTTTCCATCGGCAATGACCAGTATTTCATCTGCCAGCCTCGCCGCTCCCAGACGGTGTGTGATATAAATGGTGGATTTTCCTTCGCTGATTTTCTGATACATTTCATAGACCGCGCTTTCTGCCACCGGATCAAGGGCCGCCGTCGGTTCATCCAGAATATGAATGGGCGCATGGCTCACCAGCGTCCGGGCGATCGCAATCCGCTGCCACTGTCCTCCTGAAAGATCAACCCCATCCGTTCTTGTCCTTCCAAGCGCTGTATCAAGTCCCTCCGGCAGCTGATCCACCATGCTGTCCAGTTCCACCAGATGAACCGCCTGCCAGATTTCCTTCACGGACGCGCCGCGAACATTTCCAATCCCGATACAGTCCTTCATCGGGATTTCATACCTGGCAAAATCCTGATATACGACGGAAAACATGGCCTTCCTTTCCGCCGGTGAAAAGTCCCGGAGATTTTTTCCGTCAATCAGAATTTCCCCGCTGTAAGTATCATACAGACCTGTCAGCAGCTTTGTAATCGTCGTTTTTCCGGCGCCGTTTGCGCCTACAAACGCGTATTGCTTTCCTTCCTCCAGCCGAAAGGACATCTGATTTAAAATGAGCCGGTCCGTTCCCGGATAAGCAAACGATACCCCTTTGAATTCAATGCAGGAGGGCTTCTGAATCTGCTCTGCCGGCAGCTCCAGCGCACCCGGAGCCTCCGACAGCCGGGAAAAGGCAGTAAAATCCTGCATATACTCCCTGTATCTGGACAGTTCGCTCACGATATAAGCCAGCTCCCACGACATATCCTGCACCAGACCGAACACAGCCGTCGCAAGACCGATAAACATACCGATACTGACCGTTCCCGCGCGTAGGGGCACAAGCAGCGTCCCCACAACCATGGCGGAAATCAGCACCGTTACCAGACTGCCGCTTTTCATCTTCATGATTCGCAGGCTTTCCGCTTTGAAATGGATTCCATAGGCGGTTTTATACCTTTCATACCACCGCCTGTTCAGTTCTTTTGTGTAAGAAAAAAGAGCCCTTTCCTCCACATTTTCCCGTCCTGTTAAAACCTCCTGAAAAAACTGGGCGCGCCTCGTATGCTTTTCGGCCGCTCTTGAGGTTTCATAAACACTTCTTCCGGCTTTTACCGCCATACAGAAAAGGGGAATGAAAATAAGCGTGGCCGCAAGCGCGCTCCACCAGACCTGAAAGGCCAGTGCAGAAAGGATCAGCCCCACGTGAATCAGCATTTCCATCGTATACAGAAGCAGATTGAAACCTCCCCAGATCCACATGGCAGAGTTCTTTCCAACCCGGTTAATCAGTTCTTCCGTTTCATGATTTTCCAGATGACAGTAATCCAGAGAAGCAATTTTTTTGATGACGGCAGGCTGCCAGGTTTCCGTCAGCCGGTTCAATTTCTTTTCTTTGATCAGGTTAATGACCGCTTCGCTCATATACTGATAGAAAATGATGAGAAAAATCGAAAACAGCGGCAGAAGAATGGCTGCGTTTTCCTTCTGTCCATTGATCTGATCACAACCCAAAGGCGGGAGATTTTCCAGTTGAGTTTTATGTAATCCAGCAGGGTATATTTTTTACTTTCAGTTTCCAACATAACCCCCCTCTCTTTTACACAAATTATTTATTCAAAGCACGCACTGAATGCAGGGCGCATTTCTTCCATCTGACTTCGGATCAGACCATACTTTACAGCTAGAGAAAAAATCCATCCTTTTTCCATTCGGAAACTGCCTGCCACCATAAGGCATCAGTTCCGGATCCAGACTGACAGATAACTTCATTTGTTTGAGCCATTTATTACTGTACTCAAACGAATAGGTTTCTCCGCCCTTGATAACATTTACATAAAGCATTCCCAAAAGAATCGGTTCTTTCTGGCTGAAGTCATCATACACATATATCGTTTTCTGATTAGCCGACATGGTTCCTGCCTCCTGCACGTTTTCCTGACGCACGCTTTCTGGTAAGCAATTCCAAATCTTGCATCTTTTTACCCATTACATCATCTTTTGCCACAAGCAGCAGATCCTTATCCATATTATTCAGAGCATGCAGCACAGCGGCATAAATTCCCATGGCAACTGCCGGATTTCCAGCTTCCACCTTCCACAGGGTGGAACGAAAAAATAGTGGACAGCACCCTTCCACGGGAAACCATCCACTATGAAATCTGCCACTATTTTATATAAGACATGTCACTGATTCTCTTTACAAACCGTTTCCCTTCCTCATTTTCAAACATATGGGAAACTCCTCCCGCCAATCCAAATATTTCACCTGTATTGATCGTCTCCACGCTTAATCCAAGAAACATGGTATAAAAGACGCTTAATAAGTCTCCATGAGAAACAATGATTATATTTTCATCATTACTACTCATAATTTCATTAAAAAACGGTTCTAATCGGTTCCACTCATCTCTGCGGCTTTCCGCATCAGAAAACATTCTGTCATCAACGGTTTTCTCCTGCATTTCCATATTTTCACGCATCCACTGCACTGATTTTCCACAGCACCTGCCAAGGTTTCTTTCCCTTAATTCCGTCCTGAAAACAGATGTCATCCCCAAATAGTTTCCAACGATTTCAGCCGTCTGCCTTGCCCGCAGCAAATCAGATGAATACATGACAAATCTTTTTTCGGACAGTTCTGCTTTTAACGTTTCTCCAATTCGATTCGCCAGCGTCATCAGCCCGTGAATGGCATCCGGGCATCTTTTATGTATATGCTTGCAGTCAGATTAACTATCTGCGAATGCATTCATTATATCTTATAAAAAGACAAAAAGATAGAAACGCCTCTTGCAATTTATCACAGTTTTCATTGCCCATCCTCCCCCTCTGTGCTATAATCAAAAAAGAGACAGGAGACAAAGGAAGCGGGCTTAGAAGATGAGCCCTGTTTTGTTTGTCTTTTTCTATTTATAAAAATGGCTGGAAACAATGATGAACAGTAAATTTATGGAACAATTTGAAGACTGCCCGGTGATTGCCGCGGTGAAGGACGAAGAAGGACTGAACGCCTGCCTGGGATCGGAAATCGGAATCGTGTTCGTTCTTTATGGAGATGTCTGTACCATCCCTGAAATCGTCCGCAAGCTGAAAAAAGGCGGAAAAACGGTGATCGTCCATATCGATCTGATCTCCGGCCTGTCGGCAAAAGAAGTTTCGGTGAACTTTATCCACACCAACACGGAAGCGGACGGAATCATATCCACAAAACCTGCCCTGATCCGGCAG
>DVKS01000173.1 GCA_018715905.1 Candidatus Caccovicinus merdipullorum
TATCCGTATTCCACATATCCTTCCATCTTCTCACAACCTTTGCACAATTTTGTAGGCAGACACCTGCATTTTCAGTCCCGATCCCGTCATACGCACCCGAATCTGATCCAGAAAATACTTTCCTTCCACACGGGGAATCCCGATTACCTCGATGTTTGCACTTGCCACCAGGAGCGGATCAAATTTTGTTGTAAAAGACAACGTTTCAATCTTTTCGTTTTCTTTATTCACTTTTGCTCTGGCAATCTCAATCGCCTCCGCTTCCGTATCCGCCGTTTCATTTAACTCCAGAATGCGTCCCTCTGTGCCAACCATCACCTCGATATCCGGAACCGGCTCTTCTCCTTTCTTCCTCCTGGCAGGTTTGTTCGGATTCGTGTAAGATATCCGCGCTCCGGTATATGTTCCCGCCAAGGTTGTATTCCATTCCCATCCAGGTTCCCACTCCTTTTCTCCCTGATAGGTCTTAACCGGCGGTCTGGACTCGTAAATGCTTTTCTTATAGATGACAAATCCCACCTTATAAATTTTCAGGCAGAATCCATACTTCTCGCACAATTCATTCAGGAAACTGGCGTCATCCTGTTCTTTCTGTTCATATTCTTTGACAACAGGATCATCCCCGTAAAAATACAAATTTGTCATGCCATATGCCGTCATCATTTCTATAACAATTGTTTTAAGAGTAGTTTCCTTCCATGTTTTTGTCCGCGGCGTATCCTTGAATTCCGAGTTTGCCGGTTGAGAAACGCCTTTCATCGTCAGGACCCTTGGGCCGCCGCTGAGGGTAATATCATCTACCGTAAAGTTTCCGCAATGGTAAGTTGCTTTCGTCTCAGCCTGAAACCAGTTATAGTAATCAATGGACATATCCAGATCCTTTCCCTTTTCCGGGAAAAAACCACCCCAGAAGTTTTTCTTCTGATCTCCCAATTTCACAATGATCTCGTCTGAACTCCCCTCAGCGAAATCGGTATATTCCAGCGATGTGATATCCACATACAGTTCTTTTCGTTCTATGCCATCATATTTGAGAATTGGATTGGCATGCCTTGCCATGTGCGTAGCGTTCCAGGTGGATTGCCCAAGATTCATTTCAATCCCTCCATTCCGGGTAGCCTTCCGGATAGCCAGTTCCCGTTCCGCTGTTTTCAATGTCCGGGCATTCTACCTCTATTCCCTCTGAAAACACAAAATTGTTGATGAGATCACGGTTTGCATCCATCAACTGGTCCGCAAGAAACTCATCACCGTATACTTTTTTCGCGATAATATCCCAGGTATCGCCTAAAACTGTCCGATACTTCATGTTTCACCTGCCTATCTGAATGACAGCCGACGGTTATCCTTGGCGTATCGCGCCATGTACTCCTGAAAATCCCGATATCCCTCTTCGGATACCCGACGCATAGCCGCTTCATCTGCCCCCTGATATACCGGGCTGTAATAAATCTGGTATACTGTACTCCCTCCAGTATTTTCAGAATCTGATCCGGTTCCAGAAAATGATCTGCCGGAACCCGCACTGTCTGACAGCAGCCCTAACGCTTCCCCGGCCTGCTCCCAGATACTCTTTGCACGGTTGCTGCCATCCAAAGGAATAATCGCCTCCGGCCCATCCTCTGCCACCAGCCCAAGATGCGGATCCGTAAGAATTCCACCTTCTGCATGCTTCTTTATAGTGCCCCCGCTTCCGGTGCTTCCAGTTAACCGTTTAATGCCATAGGAATCCACCAGCGGATTCAATGCTATGTAGGTGTCAACCTGCAGATCAATACCATTCACAAACTGGGTTTCCGCAGCGTTTTTTGTATATTGGTACAAATCAGATACCGCCGTGTCCACCCTCTCTTGATTATTCTGGATCCCGATGCTGACCGATTCCGGAAGTTCATATCCAGCATCTTCGGCGGCCTTCAGGGCATCCTGGTATTCCGCACTGTCCGCTGCAGCATCTGCCATCAGCTGGTAGATTGCCCCCGCATCACCGGCAATGGCTCCTACAGCGGCCGCATTGCGAAGTCCTTCTGCAATGGCTGCCGGGACTTCCTGGCCGGCAAGCTGTGCCTGCTGCACCGCTTCCTGCAGAGCCTGGAACTGTTCCTGCATTACGCCATCCCATAATTCCGTAATGGCATCTCTGGCCGCTTGGTCCATTTCGCCAAGCCCCATCATTTCATAAACCGTCTGCGTATCCCAGGCTAATGCGGCGTTTCCGCCTGGCTGCATTTCACTGATCGCATTATCCAGCGCTTCCTGAAGCCCCGCCTGCATAACCGGCGCGGCAAAGGCAATTTCCGTCGAGTAGGCATCCAGGATCGCCTGTGCAGAAAATCCCAATCCTTTGGACTGAATTTCCATCTGCTGACTGTTAAACTGCTCCTGCAAAGCCTGAAACGCCTCGTCATATGCAGCCTGATCCAGATAAGCCGCATCACTGGAAGAAATTTCCCCACTAAGGCTTCGGCTTCTCTGAAGATTCAATTGCCCCAAAGCATACTCCAGGCTCTGTGCCTGGCTTGCTGATTGTTCCGTCAAGGTTTCCTGAATTTCTGCCTGTAAATTCTGGAATGTTTCCGCTGTCAGGCTTCTTCCACTGTATTCCATCCCAATCCGCTGCATTTTCGCATCGAATTGAGATTGCGACACTTCTGCAGTAATTTTCGCCAGCTGACCCTGCAGCTCATTAATCATGTTCGCTTCATCCAGATCAATTACACCATCTTCAATGGCATTGCTGTAGGCTTCGCCTAACTGGCGTCCCAGTTCCGAAACCTCGGTGTCAATCTGGCTGTACATGGAATCAAATCCTGCGATAATGGCCTGCCCCTGTTCACTGTCTGTACCGAAAAGAGCCTGCACGCTGACGGTTGCTGTGTAATTGGACTGCTGTACCAGGCTCTGTGCCTCGGAAATCATATTTTCGATGGAGGACTGCAGAGAGTCTTTGTCTGTTTCGGTCAGTTCAAATCCAGTTCCCACCTTCCAGACCATCTTATTGATCTCCTCAGACAGGTTCCGAACATTCATTGCTGCATCCGAAGCTTTCTCCATCTCCTCCATGGCCAGGTTCACTCGCTCCAGGTTCCCATTGTCCACAATCTGTCTGGCAGCTTCTTCCATTTCATCCATGGATAATGAAATTTCACCGAAGTGCTGGCTTAAACTGGATTTTTTTTCTTCTTCCCTTAACAATCTCAGCTTTGTCTGCACTGCGGCAACCACACCTACCAGTGCTGCAGCACCGGCAACATATTTGGTCCATGGATTTGCCATCATCACCGTCTGCATAGCTCCGAATGATTTGGTCAAATCGTTTACTTTCTTGATCATGTTCAGCGTTACAATCGCGGATCCGATTCCCGCGATTCCAGAACCAACCAAATCCAGATTATTAATTACGCCGCTAACCACCGGCCCGGCAAAGTCTGTAAGAGCATTGGCTCCTTCCTTTATTTCCCGGACTATAGTGGGAATATGTTCCTGGGCCGCCTCTGCCATAGCTTCCATGGTGTCCTGATCAAACAACGCAAAATCTGCCGTTTCGTCCAGTAAGACCCCCATAGCTTCATTCAACGGTCCCTGGAAACTTTGGTACAGAGAAATACCCGCATCATTTACCCGGTTCTGTACCATCTGCAGACGGCTTTCAAACGTGGCGTAACGCTGCTCCGCCTCTCTCGCCAAAGCAACATTTTCTTTAAATCCCTCATTTGCAATCCGAAGGGAATTCTCAAACAGATCACCTGCGCTGGCGGCGCGGAGCAGAGTATCCCGAAGCCTTACCTCGCTGATCCCCATCTCATCCAGTACAGCAATAGCCGATTTCCCCAGACGATCCGTATCACCCAGGCCAGTGATAAACGCAGACAGGGCGCGGGAAGGATCCGTCTTAAACAGCTGTTGAAATTCATCCGCTGCCATTCCCGCCACATTTGCATAGCCCTTCAGGTCTTCTGTTCCGGTTTCCACAGCCAGCTGCATGCTGACCATCACCTTTGACAGGGCAGATCCACCCGCCTCTGCTTCGATGCCCACGGAAGACAGAGCCGCAGAATATCCCAGAATATCGGCTTCCGACATGTTGATCTGGCTGCCCGCACCAGCCAGGCGCATAGCCATATTCATGATATCGGCTTCTGTGGTTGCCATATTATTTCCCAGCGCCACCACAGTAGATCCCATCTCATCGAATTGGTCCTGAGCCATGCCAGTGATGTTGGCAAATT
This sequence comes from Candidatus Caccovicinus merdipullorum, assembly GCA_018715905.1. GTDB lineage: Bacteria > Bacillota > Clostridia > Lachnospirales > Lachnospiraceae > Caccovicinus > Caccovicinus merdipullorum. Next base: position 4,230 of record DVKS01000173.1, read on the forward strand.
TTGCAAACTGAGAAGCCGCATCCTCTGAGGTCAGATTTGTGGCCACAGACAGATCTGCCATAGTCTGAATGAAATCTTCCAGATTTTCTGTATGGATCCCCAGCTGACCAGCCGATTCTCCAATCTCTGCCAGCTCAGAAGCAGTCATTGGCATATTCTTTGCCATATCGCGGATACTGTCTTCCAGAACCGCATATTCCTGCTCTGTGGCATCCACTGTTTTTCGAATACCCGCGAAGGCAGATTCGAAATCGGAGCCTGCATTTACAGCAGCCGCACCAAGGCCAGTAAGAGCCGCTCCCGCTCCGACCGCCGCCCCGGCTACTACTTTTGTAAGTCCCAGCGCCCGGTTCGTAATTCCCTCAATGCCATCCGACACGCTGTCTATGGCACCGCTTAACGTCATCTCATTCTGTGACCTTGCCACATCAATCGCCAGGCTGCGAAGTTCTTTTTTGGTCACATCAATCGAATTGCCCAGGGATTTGTCAATTCTTCCAGCGATCTGTATTGCCAGCTGAATCTCTTTATTTGCCATTAGCTTTCCCCCTTCGCTTCTGTCTTTCGATCACAATCTCCAGCAGATCACAGAATTCAAAAAGAGACAGGCCCAGAAGATAATCCAGGCCTGTCTTGGTCAATATGGAAATTTCCAGCGCCAGGGACTTGATTCGCCGTCCAGTAACACCGCTTAAGCCCTGGTATAGAAAAAATTTGAAATAATATTTTTCATCCGGATCACATCCCGGGAACGCATATTCTCAGCATACTCCCAGGGTTTTCCGCATACTTTTGCTACTGTCAGCAGTGCATACCGCTTTGTCAGTTCCATATTCTGACCGGTGTAACCCCTGGCCATCATCTGATCATCAATCTGGCAAAGATCTCTGCCCGTCAGATCAAAGAGACCGTTAAGATCAATTTTCTCAACCGTCTCCCCTTCAAACTGGAACGGATCCAGCATGGTAATGATCCACTGGTCTCCCTTTTTCAGCGCCTTCTTCTCCATCGCACATCCTCCTCATCAACAATATTTCCTGGCCTTTTCCATCAGATCCACACCATTCACGATGTAAATACCGTTCCACTTATCAATCTCTGTCAGCTTCTGCCCATCTACTTCAATCAGCAGATACATACATTCGATTGTCACTGTAGCATCCATCTTATCTGCCTGTTTCATCTTCCCAGGATTGAAACTTACACATTTTCCTTTTTCTACCACCCTCAATCCCCGGTAGCTTGTCTGGCCAGTGCTCTTATCCGTGATCTGCTGGGACGCCCGCATGGTAATGTTCTGTACTTTCATGGGATTCGAGAAATCAATCATACTGGTGTCCAGATTGTTGAAAGGAATTGTCTGCTTAATGGAATCAAAATTCCCGATCACTACTTCATCATAGCTTCCTGGGATTCCGGCTCCTTCAATAGTCACTGTTTTGTAAGCAACTTCCGGAAGCGTTACCTCGGCAGCAATACCGATCTGCTTGTCTCCGTCCCGGTACACGTTAAACAGGTTAATAACCTGCGGCAAAATCAGTTTATTCATTAACCTTCACCTCCTGTAATAGCCTGAGTTAAGATATCCGGGTCAAATACAATATTGTTTTTGATGTATTCTGCCGGCGTCCAGAATGCAATGCGGGTCTGGAATGTCACATGCCCATTCATGATATCCTCCGTTGTATTTTCCGCCTCATCATAGCTGATAACACCGCCGGCAACATAACCGCTGGATGTCAAACCATTTAAGTACACATTTTCACTATCCACCAGATCATCAACTAAAACAGGATTATACGGATCATCCACCTTGCTCTTATACTGTCGGATAAAATGTACATGATACCAGATCATCATCCTCCGGCAGCAAATCCAGCGATCCTTGGGATCCTGATTCGCCGGATAACATGCTGTATTGTTACCCCAGCTCTTCCATCCATCATCATTAATCGCAGTGGCGATTCCCGCTCCGTTTAACACTGCGGCCTGACTGGTATCCATCCGAATTTCTGTCCCATCCTGCAGCACTGTAGCTGTGATTCCGATCAATTCATTGGACGGTGATTTGTACGGCCGGTCCCCATTCTGTGCATCCGTGTATGCTGCCATCGCAGCCCACACGGCAGAATAATAGATCTTTTTTTCATTAATCGACACCATAGGCCACAGGGCAACCGCATTATTCGAGTTAATTCCAATCTTATCCTTGATTTCTTCCGCTTTGGTGTATACCTTTGCCTGGTCCGTATCAATATCAATGGCAGCAAATGTCTTAAACACCTCATTCAGATAATCCGTTTTTGCCTGCATAACTGCAGCCACTTCCGGATCATGAGACCATCCAGGCGCTAGGATAATGCCAGGAACCATCTGGTGCAGCACATATACCTGGCGCAGGCATTCCATTCCTGTTTCTTTTCCGGTCAATGCATCATATCCGCCAATGATATCCGTCTTAGTAACCTTGCTGGGGTCAATGGATTTTGAACTGATCGTCAGGCTTTCTGCCTCTGCCGCTGAACCGCCGCTAAGAAGTGCAATCACTGGCCGTCCATCCACCATGCTTACGATGTAATCAGTTCCTTTGGTCAGTGCTGCGCTGTCTTTTTTTACCGTTATGCTGTCCAAAAGCACGCCTTCCACGTTATAAACCGCCTGCATGTTCGAAACTTCAACCGATGTTTCTTCATTGTCTTTCGTGTGCTTACTCGGATCCAGAACATTGACATAGATAACAGGCGATATATTAAACATCTTGAAGGATGCATACATATTGGCACACATCGGATAAGTGTCCCAGTCATCGCTATACCCCAGCACTGCCTCTGCATCTTCAAATTTTTCGATTTTGACCGGTGTATTAAGCGATGCAGCCGGATCATCCGCCAAATTCACCGGCGAAATGCCGAAAACCACCTGCAGACCTGCAGTTCCTTCCAATGGAGCACTCAAAGGAGTCTGCATTTCTTCCGTCTCAATGCCATGCTTGTAATTGCTCATTATTTCATCACCTCACTGTACTTAAAGTTCTTTACGTTCTGATAAATCAGATTCATCGAGGATCCTTTTACCTCAATCTGCTTTCTTGCCCCTACAGCCTTGCTCAAAGGAACCAGAAGTTCTCCGATGGCCGGATTTTCTTTTTTTGCCTTTTCAAGCGCCGGTGTCAGACCATTCACCAGAACAGTTCCTGGCGTTGCAATTCTGCGCAGGTACGGTCCCAAATAAATAACCGGCTCCTGCAGCTCTTCTTTTGCCGCAGCGCCGGTTGTTTTCTTTTTCGCCATATTCTTTGTGCTTTTTTCTTCTGCTGTGTTTACAGCGCTTTCTTTCTCACGCGAATCCATAATAATCCTCTCTTTCAAATCCCGGCATCTCAAATGCCATTTCCAATGCTCCAAAATACTGCGGATGCGTATCTTCATCCTGAAGCGACCATCGAAACATATGGTCATCATCAACGGGAACCGCCACAATTTGTCCTCCCAGTAATGGATCCTTTGCAAACCGCTCCATGATCCGCTCCACAATAATCACAATCCGCTCATGCCCATTTGCTTCCAGATCATCGTCAAAAACTCCGATGACCAGAATCACGCTGATCCGCTGCCTTTCATTCGATGCGTAAACATTCCCCAGATCAAGTTTTACTAAAATCCAGGGAAACAGGAATCCAATTCCATACTGATCTTCTTCATCCGGAATATCGGTATCACCATAGCCGATATCCTCATCCTTTTTTCTGGGAATTGGCAGGTTTTGACCAAATACCCTGGGAGCTGTCAGTTCCGTACTCCCCGGTTGTTTCATCTGCAGATCAGATGTAATTTCTCTGATCTCCTTACACAGTTCACGCTGCAGGGTCAGAATTGACATTTTTCGCTCATTATCCATAAATTGCTTTCTCCATCACTTTTTTGATTTGTGCCATAAAGATTTCCTGATATTTTCCCTCCAAAACCCCGTATACTTCATCGCTTTTCACCATGCTGGGAATCGCTGGGGACTGAACAGATTTCAGGATAGCACTGTGCTGGTTATACTTTTTCTGGTACCTGGAAAGTTTTGGTCTTCCATTTTTTTGTGACGCAATCTGCTGCGCCTGTGTGGCGCGATACGCTACGCCTATATGGCCATTACTGTATCGCACCATAAATGCCAATCCGGTTTCTTTTCTCAGGATTTTAGGCGCACTTCTTTTTTCTACTGCACCATATACGGCTCCTCGCACAGCCCTCTTTCTCAAGCTTCCACTTACGTGAAACTCTTCGATTCCATGGGTGCGTCCGGCATAGTCAATCCGTGCAGATGCATTTTTTACTGTAGCCTGCGAAATCTTAGACGCTGCCATTACTGCCGATGAGCCGCCTTGATACCGGTACACCGCCTGCACTTTTCGTGCAAGTTCTTTCTGGAGCCGCCTTGCAGTATAGTTGGATGCCGATTTGATTACAGCTTCCGGCTTTTTAATGCCTTCCAGCTTTTTTTCCAACTCACCCATAACCGAATCCGGAATTCCGAAATGAAGCTGCGTGTAATAACTCATGATTTATCCCGTCCTACCAAAATGGAGTAGATTCCGCCCTCTGAGTTTGACTCCAGAATCTTATAAACAGTTCCGTCAATATTAATCGCTCGTCCCACTGCCGGAAGCGGTCCGAAATCCTTCTGCAGCACATAAAATAAAAATTGCCGCTTGTATACGCCTTCTGTCCTCTCGACCTGCTTTTTGGACCGCTCTGTTACTTCGGAATCATCTACCTGGATTACCATCTTTCGGCCATCTACCATATGCCAGGAACCAAATTCCTCTGGATTCAAAAACACCTTTTCACAATCCTGCAGTAACATTTCCTTAAAATCAAATCCCATCAGACGATCCCTTCTGCCTCCAGCTGCGGAGGAGCTTCGTTATCCTCCACTGTATCTTCCTCAGCCTGCGCCTCCCGGATGGCTGCAATCAAATCCGCCTTACGATTTACCCCATCGGGATCAATGCCATACTCCCTGGCAAGTTCTTTTAATTTTGCCAGTTTCATGCTCTCAAGGGATTCTTCCTGAGTATTTCTTTCAGCAGTTGATGCCTTTTCTTCACGGATTCGCCCTTCTGAATCGCTATCTGACACCTTTTTACCTACAAAAACTGCAATACCCTGAGCAACCAGTTCATTCTCCTGTTCTTCAGGCAGGC
>DVKS01000174.1 GCA_018715905.1 Candidatus Caccovicinus merdipullorum
CAGACTTTCATGGGACGGCTGGAACGCCGCCCGCCGGCGCATGAAGGCCCTACCCTGAAAGAGAGGGGCCATGGGCCCTGCGGATTCGTGGATTTGATTGGAGGAAACGTATGAATGATAAGGTGAGCCCCAGGCAGGAAGTGGATATTAAGGAACTGCTTTACGGTGTGCTGAAGTCCTGGAGGCCGATCGTGGGTCTGGGATTGGGCTGTGCGGTGCTTTTGGGCGGATACAGGGCCAGCCAGAGTGTGGCCGGCCAGATGGATGAGGAGTATGCCAGAGAGCAGCAGGAGCAGTACGAGGCGGATCTTCTGGTGTATGAAAGCGCCAGGGAGAGCTACGAGCGGGAGATTGACAATATTGTAAACAGTCTGGACAGTCAGCAGGAGTATCTGCAGGATTCGATCCTGATGAAGATCAGTCCTTATGATAAGGGGACGGCATCGGCGGATCTGTATGTGAAGTCGGATTATGAGATCATGCCGGGGATGGATTACCAGAATCCGGATTATACGGACGCGCTGGTGAAGGCGTATGCGTCTTCTTTAAAAGAGGATGTGGTTCTGGAGGATGTGGCAGGCAGTCTGGGGACGGAACTTCGTTATCTGAAGGAATTAATTACTGTAACTGCGGATCTGGAAAGTGACGTAGTGACAGTTACAGTGGCACATCAGGATGAGGATTTGGCCCGGGAGCTTCTGGAACTTTTGCTGGAGGGACTGGAAGCGAAGGAGGAGACACTGGCAGAGTCTGTGGGACCCCATGAGCTGGTAGTTCTCAGCCAGATTACCGATTCTGTGGTGGATCTTACTTTGTCAGACAGCCAGAAGCGGGTTTCGGATTCCGTGACCGCGCTGCAGGATAGTTTGGAGGAGAAAAAGCAGGCTCTTTCCCAGCTGTCTGCGCCCAGCCTTTCTCTGGTTTCCAGGGGAGCTGCCCTTTCCCAGGGAGTAAAATACGGGGTTTTGGGCGGCGTCCTTGGGGTGATGCTGGGGGCTTTCTGTGCCTGCCTTTTCTGGCTGTTCCGGGATAAGGCGGAGAATGGCGATGAAGTGGAAATGCGGTTTGGCTTCCGGGAACTTGGAACTTTCGCAGACAGAAAGAAGAAATGGTTTTCCTGGATTGACAGAATGCTGGACCGTCTTTTCGGGAAAAAGCCGGCGGCTGACGATGAGACGGTATACCGGCGGATTGAGGCACGGCTTCGGTATTATTATCCGGAGACGGAAAGTATTTATATCGGTGAAATGGGGCAGGGAGCCTTTGCAGAGGCACTGTCCGGACGGCTTAAGGAAGCATTTCCGGAATGGAATGTCCGGTACGGCGGATCTTTGTCGGAGGATCCGGAGGCACTGGCACATGCGTCCGGCAGCAGCGGCGTAATCCTGGTAATGGAAAAAGGGAGGTCCTCTTACCAGGATATCCAGCGTGAGGCTGAAGCTGCAGAAGGCTGCGGAGTGCAGATCCTGGGATTTGTCCTTGCTTAAGGAACGGGGCTTCGCTGGTTTGCTTTCGGAGGACCGGTGTTTTGGAAAGGGGCTAAGGCAGGGAGCCGAACTTTTTTAATGCGCCGGAAGACAGACGCCGAAGACCCCAAAGATGACAAAGAGGGAACGACAGTATTATGAAAGAATTAATTATGCGTTTTATGCCAAAGGGAAGGAAGAGCAAGCTGGTAATCCTGACGATTCTGGATATTCTGGCGATTCAGTTCAGCAGTTTTATGGGACTGGTGATCCGTTTTGATTTTAATCCGGCCAGGATTCCGGCGGAATATTCTCAGGCTGTGCTGAGCTATTCCTGGATTTATACCCTTTGTACGATTTTGATTTTTTTCTTTTTTCATATGTATTCCATTATGTGGAGTGTGGCAGGGATACCCGAAGTTTTCAAGATCTTTTCGGCCTGCCTTTTAAGCACGCTGGTGCAGATTTCCGGAATGACTCTGCTGGAACATTCTGTTCCAAGAAGCTATTACTGGATCTGCTTTTTTTCGCTGTTTACCTGCGAGTCCTGTATCCGGCTGTCCTACCGGATCTGGAAGACGCTGATTGTGGGGCCGGAGAGCCGGGACGGCGACCGGATCCTGTTAGTGGGCGCCGGGAAGGCGGGAACGGCCATTATCAATGAACTTGCCACCAGCCGGAGGACCGAAGGGCGGATCGTCTGCGTAGTGGATGATGACCCCAATAAGATCGGAAAGTATCTGCGCGGTGTTCTGGTGGAAGGAAACCGCAGCCGGATCCCGGAACTGGTGGAGAAGCACCATGTAGATGCTATTTATGTGGCCCTGCCTTCTGCTTCAGCCATTCAGCGGAAAGAGATTCTGGAAATCTGCCGGGAGACGGGATGCCGGTTAAAGACCCTTCCGGGAATGTATCAGCTGTTAAACGGAGAGGTGAGCATTGCCGAACTGCGGGATGTGCAGATCGAAGATCTTCTGGGCAGAGAACCGATCCGTGTTAATATGGATGAGATCATGGACTATGTCTGCGGCCAGGTGATTCTGGTGACCGGCGGAGGCGGCTCCATCGGAAGCGAGCTCTGCCGTCAGATTGCGAAGCACCGGCCCAGAAAGCTGATCATTTTTGATATTTACGAGAATAATGCCTATGAGCTGCAGCAGGAGTTAAAACGGGATTATCCCCGGCTGGATCTTCTGGTGCTGATCGGTTCGGTGCGGAATACCCATCGGATCGAGTCGGTTTTTGAAAAATACAGACCGGATATCGTATATCATGCGGCGGCACACAAGCATGTGCCGCTGATGGAGGATTCTCCGGACGAGGCCATTAAGAACAATGTATTCGGTACCTATAAGACGGCGGTGGCCGCAGACAAGTACGGCACCCGGCGATTTGTGCTGATTTCCACCGATAAGGCGGTAAATCCTACGAACATCATGGGCGCCTCCAAGCGGATGTGCGAGATGGTGATCCAGATGATGAATACCCGTTCAAAGACGGACTTTGTGGCGGTGCGTTTTGGGAATGTGCTGGGAAGCAGCGGATCGGTGATTCCGCTGTTTAAAAAGCAGATTGCTGAGGGCGGACCGGTGACGGTGACGCATCCGGATATCATCCGGTATTTTATGACCATTCAGGAAGCGGTGTCACTGGTGCTTCAGGCCGGCGCTTATGCAAAAGGCGGCGAGATTTTCGTCCTGGATATGGGAGAACCGGTAAAGATCCTGGACATGGCAAAGAATCTCATCCGACTTTCCGGATATACGCCGGATGTGGATATTCCCATTGTCTTTACGGGGCTGCGGCCGGGAGAGAAGCTTTATGAGGAGCTGTTAATGAGCGAGGAAGGCCTTCAGGATACGCCCAACAAGCTGATCCATATCGGCCGTCCCATTGAATTTGATGAAGAGGAATTCTGCCGGCAGTTGGTGCATCTGTACCAGGTGGCAAACAGCGATTCCGAGATGATCCGGCAGGAGGTTAAAAAGATCGTTCCTACGTATCATTATGAAGGGGAAGATCTGGCAGATGAAAGCCGGCCGGAATCAAAACCTTTGCAGGAGGCGGCCTGTACTTTTGTTCCGGAGCCGGGACAGATGGAGGAGGAAGAAGCATTTCCTCATCTGGAGGCTCTGCAGGAGAAACTTAAGACGGCCCACAGCCGGATATCATAGGAAGATGGAATGAAAAATGGATTGCGGCGGCGATAAGCCGGCCGCTTTCCGCAAAAAGGAGAGGAAAGATCATGAAGGTACCATTTTCACCGCCGGATATAACGGAGGAAGAGATTGCAGCCGTAGGGGAGGCCCTTCGGTCAGGGTGGATTACCACCGGTCCAAGGACAAAGGAGTTTGAGCGGCAGATCGGAGCCTATCTGGGAACCGGTCATGGGGTGTGTCTGAATTCTGCCACTGCATGTATGGAACTTACCCTGCGGCTCCTTGGGGTTGGACCGGGAGACGAGGTGATCACCACTGCTTACACGTATACGGCCACAGCCAGTGTGGTCTGCCATGTAGGGGCAAAGCTTGTTCTGGTGGATACAGGAAGGGATTCCTGGGAGATGGATTATGAGAAGCTTGCAGATGCGGTGACGGAACGGACGAAGGTGATCGTGCCGGTGGATCTGGCAGGCCGGATGTGCGATTATGAGAAGATTTTCCGGATCGTGGAGGAGAAGCGGGAGATGTTTCAGCCGGAAGGCCGGATCCAGGAGGCTCTGGGAAGGATTGCGGTGATGGCCGATGCGGCTCATGCCTTCGGCGCCCGGGCCCATGGAAAGATGTGCGGCCAGGCAGCGGACTTTACCTGTTTTTCTTTCCATGCCGTAAAGAATCTGACTACAGCAGAAGGCGGAGCCGTGACCTGGAGAACCATTCCCGGCATTGAGGATGACTGGATTTATAAGCAGTACATGCTTCTTTCCCTTCACGGGCAGTCCAAGGATGCCCTGGCGAAAACGCAGCTTGGAGCCTGGGAATACGATATTGTTTCTCCGGCTTATAAGTGCAATATGACGGATATCATGGCAGCCATGGGACTGGTTCAGCTGAAGCGGTACCCAAAACTTTTAGCCAGACGCCGGGAGATCATTGAAAAATACGAAGAGGGACTGGCCAAGATGCCGGTGGAGATCTTTCAGCATTACGGCGAGGATTTCGATTCCAGCGGCCATCTGCTCCTGGTGCGGCTTACCGGAAAGGGGCAGGACTTCCGGAACCGGCTTATTGAGAAACTGGCCCAGGCACAGATCGCGGCAAATGTGCATTATAAGCCCCTTCCCCTTCTTACGGCTTACCAGAATCTGGGATTTGATTTCAGGGATTTCCCCAATGCCATGGCGCTGTTTGAAAATGAGATCACGCTGCCGCTTCATACCTGCCTGACCGATGAGCAGGTGGAGTATGTGATTCAGAATTTCTGCCGCTGTTACAGGGAACTGGAAGAAGCGCAGGCCGGAAGGTGAAGGTACGATAAAAAACGCGGGAAAGGGACAGGATAGAAAATGGAATTTCGGAAATGGGAGGATCTTCCTCATTTTATGCAGACCAGCCAGGTTTATCCTTATTACTGCAGGCTGGCGTCAAAGCGGGGACAGCTGTTCTGGAAGCGCTGGCTGGATTTTGTCTTTTCAAGTCTTCTGCTCCTGCTTTTGTGGCCGGTAATGGCCGGGATTGCTTTATGGATCAAACTGGATTCGCCGGGACCGGTATTTTTCCGGCAGGAGCGGGTGACCCAGTACGGAAGGATTTTCCGGATTTATAAATTCCGCACCATGGTGGACGATGCGGAGCGGAAGGGAAGCCTGGTTACTGCAGAAGGCGACAGCCGGATTACCCGGGTAGGGAAAAAACTCAGAGGATGCCGGCTGGATGAACTTCCTCAGCTGATCAATATCTGGAAA
>DVKS01000175.1 GCA_018715905.1 Candidatus Caccovicinus merdipullorum
CAGAGAAGCCAGCGCTGCCGTCAGGGTAATTCCCGCTGACGGACCGTCCTTGGGCACGGCCCCTGCCGGAACATGAATGTGAAGATCCTGATTCTCAAACAGCTCTGCTTTCTCCGGAAACATGGATTTTACAAGGCTTATGGCAATCTGGACGGACTCCTTCATCACATCCCCCAGCTGGCCGGTAACGATCACTTTTCCTTCTCCCCTGGTAAAGAGAGTCTCAATAAAAAGGATCTCTCCCCCTGCCTGGGTCCAGGCAAGGCCGGTGACGATTCCCGGATTTTTGGCCTCCAGGATGTGGTCATGACGAATGGGAGCGGTTTCCAAGTATCCCCGCAGATCCTTCTCTTCCACTTCTATCGTCTGACTGCCGTCACTTACGATTTTTACAGCCGCTGCCCGGCACAGGGTATCCAGACGGTTTTTCAGTCCGCGGACACCGGCCTCCATGGTATAATCTGAGATGAGAGCACCCAGGGCTCCATCGCTGATTTTTAAGCAGCCCTCCTGAATACCGGCCTTTTCCATGGCCCTTGGAAGCAGGTGACGTCTGGCAATCTCATATTTCTCCACCGCAGAATAACCCGGAAAGGAAATTACCTCCATCCGGTTTAACAAAGGCTCCGGAATGGTATCTGTGGTATTCGCCGTGCAGACAAAAAGCACATCCGACAAATCATAGGGCACATTCATATAATGGTCGGTAAATGTGGAATTCTGTTCCGGATCCAGCACTTCCAGAAGGGCGCTGGAGGGATCACCGTTGTATCCGCCGGTAAGCTTGTCCACCTCATCCAGAACCATTACTGGGTTGGAAACTCCGCTTCGCTTGATCCCATCCATAATCCGTCCCGGCATGGCCCCGATATAGGTGCGGCGGTGCCCTCTGATCTCTGCCTCATCCCGGACGCCCCCCAGGCTGATCCGCACATATTTCCGCTTCAGTGCCCTGGCTATGCTCTGGCCGATGCTGGTCTTTCCGGTTCCGGGAGCGCCCACAAATAAAAGAATGGAACCGGACTGTTTTTGATTCAGCGCCATCACCGCAATCTGCTGGATGATCCTCTCTTTGGTCTTTTTCAATCCAAAATGATCTTCATCCAGAATCCTTCTGGCCTCGGTCAGATCAATGGGAACTGCTTCTTCCTTTTTCCAGGAAAGACTGGTAACAAAATCCAGATAATCATAGAGCATGCCGTATTCATGGCCATCCTGCCCTTCCTGCCGGATCCGGTTTAACACCTTTTCCGCTTCTGCCCTGGCCGTTTCATTCATATCCGATTCCTGGATCTTCTGCTCAAACTTCCGCACATCCGTTACATTCTCCGGATGCAGCTCGTCCAGTTCCTTCTGCAGAAACTCAATCTGCCTGCGTATGGCCTGCTCCCGGTACAGTTTCTCATGAGACTGCTGCTGGGCCGACTGGGCCTCATTCTCCACTTTATAAAGTTCCAGGGCCCCGTAAAACACCGTTTCCATCCGTTCCGTCCTTCTGGCAACGGAATCCTCCCGCAGAATGGCAAATTTCTCCTCATTGCTGATATGAAGAACAGCTGAGGTAAAGGATACGATCTCATTCATATTTTTCCAGCGAAGCATATGGCTCCTGCCGCCCTGCATCCACTGGGTCTCCTGAAAGGTTTCAAGCATGGCCGCCCGCATCCGCTGGAACCGCGCCTTTCTCTCATCCGGCTCCAGATCATCAATATCCGGCCGCATGCGCATCTCCAGTCGGAAACTTTTCCCTTCAACCTGAATGGAATCCAGGTTCACCCGGTTTGTCGTATGAACCAGAGCCCAGTCATTATCAATGCTCTCCACCACGCCGCGGACAGCAATGGAAAAAATATCCTCCCCCGTAATCTCCTCTCCCTCGTTCTTTTCATCTTTAAGCATTAAAAACAGGACCTTATCCCCCACACTTACCGGCTGGTCCGCCATTCCGTTTAAATAATCCAGTTGAAAATAACAGGACACATCCGGCAGCGCCAATGCATGATAATATGGTATGTAAATCAAACCTGTCCACCTCCGTATCGTTTCATCTATGGTCTGCAGCAAAGCCGATCATGCCGAAAAACAGATTTTTTTCTTGTTACAGTATAATTGTATGACTTTTTTTCGCAGTTGTACAGTGCTGATTGCACAGTCCGCCATAACGGGAACGCATAGTCATTTCTGCGTGGAAAATCCGCAAAAAAGTCTGTTCCTATGCTCTCAAAATTGTGATAAAATGGAAGAAAGCAAAACAACACTTGGGAATCAGGAGGGGTATGTATGCAATCACTTTGCGGCACAGACTGCTGCAGCAAGTGCAGCCATCTGGCAGAATGCGGCGGCTGTCAAAACGTAAATGGTCATCCTTTCGGCGGAAACTGCATTGCTGCCGAATGTATCCGGCAAGAGGGATCCGATGGATTTTTGCATTTTAAGGAGCGTTTGATTTCTGAGATTAATTCCCTTGGAATAAAGGGGCTTGCAGTAAACGATCTTAACCTGTTAAATGGATTTTTTGTGAATTTGGAATATCCTCTTGCAAATGGACAGACTGTAAAACTGCTGAAAGACAACAATGTGTATTTAGGCAGCCAAATCGAAGTATCGGGAAAAGAAAGATGCTATGGAGTTGTTTCCGACAAAAATTATATCCTTGTCTGCGAATATGGCTGTAATGGATCAGATCCAGAAATCATTTTGTATAAAAAGCGCCAGACAATATGATAAGCCATGCCTGCAGATCGTGTTCCGGATGAGGCACAATCCCTTTTTGAATTGTGCCTCATCCGGATGATGAATCAGATAAAGATCCAGATAATCCAGGCCCAGTTTTTTTAAGGAAGCTTCCACCGCTCGTTTTGCTCCATCAAAACTTGCATCCTGAACCCACAGTTTTGTAGTTACAAATATCTCTTCCCGCGGGATCCCTGATGCTTTAATGGCAGCTCCGACCCCTTCTTCATTCATATAGGCGGAAGCCGTATCGATCAGACGGTATCCGCAGGCCAGCGCATCCGTGACACAGCGCCTGCATTCATCGGGATCCGTGATCTGAAATACGCCGTATCCCTCCTGCGGCATCTGCACACCGTTGTTCAATGTAATATAATCCATAAACTTCATACCCCCAGATTTATTTGATATGATACATTTTTACTGTCTGCGGCAAATATATCTTCAAAATTATGTCCTTGTTTCAAAAGTTCTGCTATAATAAAAATACATACTGGAAGGAGGTTCATCCCATGGCGGAACTAAATCAATTAATACAGCTGATCACCATTGCTGAAAACGGCACCATATCCAAAGCTTCTGAAATTCTCCATATTTCACAGCCGGCACTGACCCGATCCATGCAGAAACTGGAATCCGAATGGAATGCGGCACTGTTTGACCGTAAAAAGAATAAAGTTACATTAAATAAAACAGGGGAAATTGCGGTGCAGTATGCGAAACGGGTGATCGAGGCTGCTGATACCATGACAAGGGAGGTTCAGGCCTATGAACGAAGCCTGCATACCATCTCCATCGGTTCCTGTGCCCCTGCCCCGATTTTAGAGCTGATGGCTTATCTGGGGGAGCGGTTCCCTGATATGGCCATGTCATCAGAAACCGTAAACCCGGAAGAACTCCTCCCTGGTCTGCGCAGCCGCAGATATCAGATTATATTGACCCACCATCCCATAGAAGCAGAAGATATCCTGTGCCGTGAATTTTGTACGGAACAGCTTTTTCTCACGGTTCCTCCTGCCCATCCGCTGGCTGGACAGACCAGGGGGATCCATCTGGAAGATCTGGCTGACGAAACCATGCTGTTAATTAAATTTATCGGCATCTGGCGGGACATTACCATCTCGAAAATGCCCCGCACAAATTTCATCCTTCAGGACGAGGATGCTGCCTTCAATGCCCTGGTTCAGGTTTCCGCTCTTCCTGCATTTGCTTCCAACCTCACCTTAAAATATCGCGGCGGAGGAGACAACCGGGTAATCCTTCCCATTCTCGATCCGGAAGCCAGCATTACCTTTTTCTGCTCCGTTCTGAAACAAAACAGGCAGTATCTTCCGCCGTCAAGTGTTCTGGAATAAGCAGCATGGCATTTACCGTATATGTGTTCACCGCACCTGCCGCTCCCAGAAGGCAATGGCACGATCGATCCACCCCTCTGCTGCCGTTCCCTCTCCCAGACCAAAACCATGGGGAAGTCCCTCAAACACCTGGATTTCCGCGTCCGTTCCCTGCTCTTTGATCCGCTCGATCCGCTCTTCCATAGTACGGTAGGATGCAATGCCGTCCCTGGTTCCCACACAGTTATAGGTGGGCGGCTCATTTCCGGTTACTTCCGATAAGCCCGTATACTGCATGATTACAGCTGCAGGGCGCGGATATTCCTTCTCTCCAAAGCTTTCTGTTCCATAGGAGCCAAGCCATGCCGCCATCCTTGCGCCGGCGGAACCGCCCCACAGGGAGTAATCTGTCATATCAATTCCCAGCTCTTCTGCGTGATCATGGAGAAAAGCAATGGCCCGTGCCAGATCTTCGCAGGCAGTCTGTGCTCCCGGACGGTAGATTAACGCAAAAGCATTATAGCCGTTTTTTGATAATTCCAGAGCATGGGGAAAGCTGTCCTGCATGGCGCCTACATAGACGAAACCGCCGCCGGCATTGCAGATCGCAGTCTTTCCGCCCGGCTCGCCCCGGAAGAAAAACAGGCCGGTGTCCTCCTTTTCCGGATCTTCTGCTTTTTCCTCTTCCGTATAGATATCAAAAAAGACCTGATTGCCGGAGGCAGCCTGTTCTCCCAGATAATTTACGATCTCCACGGTCTTATCCGGATTGACATCGTTGTACCAGGTGAGAATG
>DVKS01000176.1 GCA_018715905.1 Candidatus Caccovicinus merdipullorum
GTTTCATGAACTGACCCTTATGGTAGACAACACCGAACATCTCCTGTCCATGCTGGATGCCAGCAAGCTGGACTTTCTGGTGGTGGAAGGCCTTTTTGACAAAGACCGTTACGGCTTTGACCTCCTTCAGACCGAACCCTTCATCGGCATCTGTGCCTGTGAACATCCCTTTTCCGGCAGATCGGTGACCATCGAAGACCTTCTGGAGGAGACGCTTATCGTCCGCGAATCCGGATCCGGCACCCGGGATATCCTGGAGCGGCAGCTGAATCTGTGCGGCTATGGTCTGAAATCCTTCCGCCGCCTTCTTACCATCAGCAGCTTCCCCGTCATCCGGAAACTGGTAAAGGCCCGGCAGGGCATCAGCTTCCTCTACCAGGCTGTGGTAAAGGATGATCCCGCCTTCGGCCGCTTTCAGACCGCCCCCCTTACAGGGGAGCATGAATTTCATATAGTGTATTTAAAGGACACAAGGGCGCAGGAATATGTAAAGGAATTTTTCGGCAGATAAAGCAGAAAAAGCGGATGTCCATCCCCGTGATGGAACCATCCGCCTTTTTTATCGGTTTTATTTTGCTTCTTTCTTTATTCCCTGCAGCACATTTTTTAATTCTTCTTCCAGCCGTCCGATCTCCCGTTCTGCCTCCTGCCGTTTTGCCCGGCCTTCCTCCTGGATGGAGATGGTTTCCTCTATGGCAAAAATCAGGTCCTCGTTGGTTTTTTTCAGTGTTTCCACATCTACCACGCTCCGCTCGGTCTCCTTTGCCGTCTCAATGGTATTCGTCTTTAACAATTCCGAATTTCGCCGGAGAAGCTCGTTCGTCGTCCGGGAGATCTCCCGGTTTAAATCCAGAACCTTCTGCTGCCGGGAAAGTCCCAGGGCAATAACGATCTGGCTTTTCCATATGGGAATCGTATTCAGCACCGCCGTCTGGATCTTATCCACCAGAAGCTTGTCATTGTTCTGGATCAGACGGATCTGGGGAGCCGTCTGGACGGCAATGGTGCGGCTCAGCTTCAGATCATGGACTTTCTTTTCAAAGCGGTTTACATTCTCTTCAAGGTCATGGACCAGCTGTGCCGCCATGGGATCTGACGAAGCCGCCGCCTGGGATCTGAGGCCCGGGATATCCTCCCGGCGGAGCTCAGCGATCCGCTCTTCGCCGGCGATGATATAAAGATTCAGTTCCCGGAAATACTCCAGATTTTTTTCATACATCATATCGAACATGCCGATATCCTTAAGCATCTCCATCTTGGCCTGGTCCAGTTTTCCCTCGATCTGGCCGATCTGGACCTCCAGCTTTTCATATCTGGCTTTCAGCCGTTCCAGATTGTTTTTTACCCGTCCCAGGATGGGAATCTTCTCCAGGAACCCGCCGTCCTCTGTCCCGGAAAGATCAGCATCCTTAATATCCGCTATCAGCTGCTGGAGCAGTTCTCCCACATACCCGCTGTCTTTTGACCGGACGGTATTTAAGATCGAATCTGCAAAATCCGATATATTTCTCTGGGCCGGTGTACCGAACTGAAGGCAGGCCTGCCCGTCCATCAGATTCAAATTCTCCTTAATGGAATCCACTCTCTTTCTCTCTTCATCGGTCAGCACCATGTTCCCGGTCTCCTGCGGCTCCGGCACAGACGGGACCCCGGCAGAAGCTTCTGAAGCCTCCGCCAGACGTTTGCTTTTCATCAGATCATCCAGTGATAAATTTGCCATCGTTTTGCTCTCCTGCTTTTCCTTAATCCCATATCCTACTGCAGCGCATCAATGATCTGCCGCATGGTTTCATAATCCGGCATCTGCATAACCCGGGTAATCTCCGGCGCCAGCCCCTTCACCACAAACCGGGCGCTGCCTGCCGCCTGGTAAACGCTGGTTCGGAAACCGTGTTTCTCCCAGGCCAGCTCCTGCACCTGCGGGTCCAGAAGACCCTCTATAGCCTTCTCTCCGTTCTCAGTAAGGGCGATATAAATATGGGTAGACCACACGGTAGGAGACGGGTAGATCATCACCACATCATCCCGAACTGCTGCAAAGTCCTCCGGATTCTCTGCGGAAAATTCCAGCAGCTGGCTTTCATACCCTGCAATTATGGGCTTTGCTCCCACTCCCATCTTTAAAAACTGGCTGAACAGATCGGAAGAAGAGGTTTCCATATAGCCCAGTTTTCCGAATATCTCTTTAAGTTCGGGAAGAATGCCGGGGAGATCTTCTGCCTCTGCCGTCTGTCCGCCGTTTAAAGTATTTGCCAGAAGGCCCGCAAACATATTTCCGGAATTTGATTTTGCCGGATGGGTGGTATCAATGGATACGTTTCCGTAAAGCTCCGGAAGGCCGTTCTGGGCCCAGGATGTATCCGTTTTTATCAGTTCCGTCATTTTTTCCATATCAAGATAGAAAACACCATCTGACTCCTGCACAATCCCCTGTTCCGCAAGGGCATCTGCCACCATCTGATACGTATAAAGCACAATCGGAGTATTCAGGATAATCTCACTCTTCCTCGGTTCGCCTTTCAGCTCCCGGTAATACTCCAGCGCAGTCTGGCTGGAGGGAAAAAGATAGTCCATCCCCTCTGAATCCAATGTCACCATATCCAGAGAACCCGCCCTGGAATAATCCATTTCCACCTGGTAGGAATCACGAAGGATTTCCTGCACCTGGGGATCCTCGAAGAAACCGATCTTTTCTCCTCCCAGATAGCCGTCCAGGATCACCGCATCTTTTCTTCCGGCTGCAAACTGATAAATAATCCCGGTAGCAGCAGCCACCAGAAAAAGCAGCAGCAGCCCTAAAAACCTGGGATCAATCTTCCTCCTCCTCATAGCCCTCCATCCTCATGGTCTGTTTCAGCAGACGGATATCTGCATCCATATCCATAATTTCATCCTGCATTAATTTCTCAAACTGACCTTCAAAAGCACGGTTCAGCGCCAGAAGCGCTTTTCCGGTCTGTTCCTTAAGCTCTGTTGTTTTCTCTGTATCCAGGCCTCTTTCCTGCAGTTTCACATACTTATCCAGAAGCCGGGATGCCATATCCTGATAATAGTCAATAAATTGTCTGGCCAGCATAATCTTCTCCGGATTTTCTTCCAGATACGAAAGAATCCTCCCTGCCGTATGATGGAGCCTCTCCGACTCCAGTTTCATGGCCGGGTCTTCTATTGCCTCCATGGAATGACCGATGCTTGAAAAATCTTCCCGGGCTTCCTGAAGCTTCTGCTCCAGGATCTCTCCTCCCGGAAGCGCCTCCACATCTGCAAAGCCAATACGCCTTTTGGGCCTGGTAACCAGAAGCAGAGCGCCGTATACCCCGGCTGCCAAAGCCACGGCCGCCAGCCAGTGAAGCTTAAGCAAACCGAATGCTCCGAAAAAAAACAACAATGCCCCGCCGAAAGAGATTATTATACTGGCTGTCTCCTTTTTCACTCTGTCTGCTTCCCTTCTGAACCGCTGCACTTAATTATATCCTTTCACGCTTCGAAAAGCCTCAACCAGATCTTCCCGCCCGTCAAATACCCTCCCATGAGTATATTCGGCCAGTTCCTCCAATTGTCCTTCCTCCGCGTCGCCGAACATAATGGAAAATACCGGCACATCCAGCCCCGCCTCATCGTATGCCTGTGAAAAATCCGAAAAATCCATTATGCCATTGCTTTTTCCGTCCGTCATCAGGATAATCGCCGGCGTATACCCCCTCAGATCATATCCGCCCATAATCTCCAGTGCCCGGATAGCTGCCTGATAGATATCCGTGCCGCCTGCCGTACTGTAACCCTCCACGGTCTGATACAGTCCTTCCAGATTTTCCTTTGTCGGCTGTTCCTCCACTTCTTCCTGAAGAATCGTCTCATCAAACAGCACCAGCCCATTGATTTCCTGCTCATTGGCCTGCAGCAGATACTGGGACGCCTGTTCCTGAATCAGGATCATTCCCATAGCCTCTACCAGCTGCTCTCTGCCTGTACCGCTCATGCTTCCGGAATAATCGAGACAATAAATAGTAAACGAAGGCTTCCGAAGCTCCGTCTGGTACAGATTCAGAGCTTCCATCAGCACCGGTCCGTCTGGCATGGAAATCGGCGACAGGATTCTCTCCGTATCAATTCCCCAGCCCGGGTTAAATACCTCTTTATTTTCTTCACTGACGCCCTGATAGCCGATCCGCCGTCCGGTAGCCTCAATCTGCTTTTGTACCGTGTCGGAAAGCAGATACTCCTGCACCGCCAGAAACGCTTCTTCCTTATCCGGATCGCCCTGGTCCAGATAGCCCAATGGAGAATCCGCAATGGACAGACCGTCATAGGGATAAACCACATACAACGGTTCTTCTCCCCTTTCTTCCATTTCCTGGTTTGCACTGATGATCAGGCATTCATAATTTACCATGGCATCATAATCGCTTTCCAGAAACATATCCTTAAGCCAGTCTGAACTTCCCGAACTTCTCTCCACTCCGGAGAAAAATTCCCGCATCTTGCTCTGCAGCTGCGGATCCTGGATGTCCTGGCTGGTAAGGGCTGTCTGTTTATCGAGAAACGCATTGAGAAAACCGATGTAAGCACTGGCTCCGGAATTAGACTGTGTGGCGCTGGTCATGCAGAAATGAAGTTTTCCTTCCTCCACTGCCGCCAGGATATCTTTGACGGAAACGTCTTTTTCCGTAAATCCCAGTTCCTCTGCCAAAGGTCTGCGGATGCCGAACACCACAGGCGTAATGGAAACCGACCGGGCATGCTTTATTTTGTGCTGCCTGTCTCCCAGGGATATCCAGATGCTGCTGGCCGGCCACACCGCGTCATAATCTTCGCCGCCCGCCTCCAGGGTCCTCATGATATCCACGGAACCACGGTATTCCATCTGAATATCTATCCCGGTCTCCCGGCTGCATTCATCCAGTATGGCTTCCAGCTCCTGATTTTCTGAACCGGACAGAATCTTTAATACCTGCCGGTTCCTGCCGCAGCCGCTGCATAAAATCAGCATCATGCACACGGCCGTAGTCCATAACAGGCGCCACCTGAATCCCTTCATCTTCTGCTCCCTCCCTGATTCTGTTCTCCGTCATTCTCTTTTTCAAATGGGTATCTATTTATGAATTATACCATGGCTGCCCGGCCGTTAATGTAAATTTTGGACATAGATTGTGTAAAAAGTACTCCTGTAATGTGCGCATTTATTGAACAGATATGATACAATTGACTGGGCGCATGACCCCTGCTGACTCTGCAGTCGCAGAACATAGGAAAAAACGGGAGGAATGGAAAACATGATTATCGAAAATAACCCCAAAGAACTGGAAGCAATGAGAGAATTCCATAAAGGAAACCGCGCCGAAGGCCTTCGCCTGCAGGAAGAATTTGCAGCAGAATTCCGCAGGGAATATCAGGATAAAGACCACTGTCCCTGCCAGAAAGCCTGCCGCTACCATGGCAACTGCAAAGAATGCGTAGCCATCCACCGTGCACACCAGGAACATGTTCCCAACTGCATGCGGCCGGTGTTAAACAAAAAATTCCGCCTTTTATCCGAACTGACCGAACATACTTTAGCAAATGAAATTGAACCGCCCCGTGAAATCCTGCGGAAAGAATTTACGTCTGACCCCATTGTATCCGCACATAAAGTCTGATACTATATCTGTATCTTAGTATGAAAACATACAGCAAAAAGGAGAACCGTCATGTATCGAATTTCAAATTTACTGGACAATGATGACATCCGTGTTACCGCGTCTGCCGGCGCCTTCTCTGTGATCGAATACCAGAGAGATTTAAGCGTATCTCCCCAGTCTGCCATGAACGCCTACTACTGCGATGCCATGAATGTCCGCAAGCGTCAGGTACTCTGCGATCTCAGCAAATCTCCCATTACCGTACAGGCAGGCGCCATGCAGTGGATGGTGGGAAATGTAAATGCCACTACCGGCATCAAGGGCGTAGGAGATTTGTTCGGAAAAGCCGTCCGCGGCAAGGCCAGCGGCGAATCTGCCATTAAGCCGGAATATACCGGAACCGGACTTTTAGTGCTGGAACCGACGTACAAGTATCTGCTGCTTTTAGATGTGGCCGACTGGGGCGGTTCCGTAGTTCTGGAAGATGGCTTTTTCCTGGCCTGCGAATCCAGTCTCCGCCACAAAGCCGTCATGCGCTCCAATCTTTCCTCCGCTGTAGCCGGAGGAGAAGGTCTTTTTAACCTTTCCCTGAACGGAAACGGAATCGTATGCCTGGAATCCAGCTCTCCCAAAGAAGAGCTGATCGAAATCACTCTGGAAAACGATGTTCTGAAAATTGACGGAAACATGGCTGTGGCCTGGAGCGGCAGCCTGGACTTTACCGTAGAACGCTCCGGAAAATCCCTTCTTGGCTCCGCCGTATCCGGTGAAGGCCTGGTAAATGTATTCCGCGGAACCGGGAAGGTACTGATGGCTCCTGTTGATAAAGTTTAATTTAGAAAGAAACAGAAAAAACCCTAACAGCCATAAGTTTTGAAATATTCTGCAAATTCAAAATCAGCCGATGATTCAGGCCCATTTTCGGCCATTATCATCGGCTGCTGTTTTTCATCTGTTTTTATTCCTCCGGTCTCAGCGGTCCGTAAAAGTAAGAAGCCGTAGCCCCGCCGTCAATCAGGAAATCTGACCCGGTAATAAATGCGCCCTTATCGCTCATTAAAAGCTCCGCCACATTTGCCACCTCATCCGCAGTGCCGGGCCGCCCTGCCGGACATTTTGCAAACATGTTTTTATAGAAATCTCCGCGAGGGCCGTTAAATTCATCCACTGCCAGCGGAGTTACTATAATTCCCGGCGAAATGGAATTGATCCGGGCGCCGCGCCTGCCCCATTTTACCGCCTCTGCCATCACGCGCTTTTCATTGCACCGCTTGGCCATCTGGTAAGCATGAAGGGTATCTTTCAATCTGGATTCCCGCGATTTCGAATCAGTTAAACTTATGCGAAAAGAAGCCGCCGCAGAAGATCTGCAAACTCCTCAATATAATAACCGGTCTGATCCTTCTTCCAGAACATGCAGTAGTTCCGCATGATCTGCTGATCCCCCTGATATACCGGCAGCCGCCGGATGGAATTTCCCTCCGGCGGCAGAGTTCCCACACTCTCAACAGGCAGAAATCCGCGGCCGCTGACTACTAAAAGCCGCGCCTCTTCCAGATTATCTGCAAACAGATAACTGCCGCCGAATCCCAGGGTATTCCGGTAATACTCCTGCTCTGCATTCTGCTGTTCCCGGGAGGAAATCAGGATGCAGGGGGTCTGCCGCAGTTCCTCTAACCGGATTTTCTCCTTTTTGCTTAAAGGATTCTGTATGGACAGTTCCGCATAACAGCCGCACTGCATCAGTTCGAAATTCACATAAACATCAGAAAAAGCCCGCCTCTGATCATTAAGGATCAGATCCACTCCCAGCTCCTTTTCCAGAGACCGGATCTGCTGGGAAATGGCAGACTGGGAAATATAGCATCGTTCTGCCGCCTCAGTAAAGCTGCTGCATTCAACGACCGCGGCAAAATATTTCATCTGTCTAAACAGCATAGACCACGCCTCCTTGCCTTCCGGAAACCGGATTTTCTGTTTTCATTTTAAACGAACCGGCCTCCTGTTTCAAGCACGGAGTGCCTGGAAAACATCTTCTTTCCTTCACCCTCCGGTTCTTTTTCCCGTTCCTTTATCTTCCGAATATGTGTTATAATCAAAAGCAGAAACTTCTTTAATTACGGGGGAAATTGCTCATGATAAAAATCGTATTTTTAGATGCCAGCACACTGGGAGAAAACATTGATTACGCCCAGTTTGAACAGATGGGAGAAGTGGTAAAATATCCATTCACCTCTCCCGAAGAAGCCCCGGAACGGGTAACGGACGCAGACGTGATCGTGGTAAATAAAGTGCAGATCAACCGCCGGACCATCGGAACCGCACAAAAACTTAAGCTGGTCTGCGTAACTGCCACCGGAACCAACAGCCTGGACAAGGAGTATCTGGCCAGCCGCAAAATTGCATGGCGGAATGTTGTCAGCTACTCCACCGAATCCGTGGCCCAGCACACCTTTGCCCTTTTATTTTATCTGATGGAAAATCTCAGGTATTACGATGATTATACCCGGGAAGGGCGTTACATTAATGACCGGTTTTTCACTCACTTTGAAAAGAACTTTCACGAACTGAACGGCATGACCTGGGGCATCCTGGGGCTGGGCGCCATCGGCCGGCGGGTGGCGGATATCGCCGGAATGTTCGGCGCCAGAGTGATTTATTACTCCGCCTCCGGCTCACCGGCCCAGGATGGATACCGGCAGGTAGACTTCGACACACTGCTTTCAAAATCCGATATCCTGTCTGTTCACGCTCCCTTAAACGAAAATACGGAAGGAATCCTGAACGCAGATTCCTTCCGCAAAATGAAATCTTCCGCAATCCTTCTGAATCTGGGACGCGGTCCTATTATCAATGAAAAAGACCTTGCCGATGCCCTGAATGCCGGAGAGATCGGCGCCGCAGGACTGGACGTCCTCTGCCAGGAGCCCATGGCCCCGGACAATCCCCTTTTAACCGTCCGTGACAAAAACCGGCTTTTCATTACTCCACACATCGCCTGGGCGGCCGTAGAAACCCGCCAGCGGCTTCTGCGGATTGTGGCAGACCATATCCGGAATTTCTTTGAACCGGAGGAAATCTCCCCTTCAAGGTAACAGCCAGAAGCCTGTGGCACAGCGTCGGAAAACCGGCAGTCTCGCTATTCCGGTTATTCCGGCGCAAAATATTCCGGGTACCGCTCCTTAAGCATCTGCAGATCCATGGAAAGACGTCCGATATGCACTTTTAAGCACTCTTCAAAAAGACCCTCGTCCTTCTTCCTGGCTGCACCGATCAGCTGCCGATGCTCTGATATGGTCTTCTCCCGTACAAAAGGCGCCTGGTCTGTCAGATAACGGATTCGGTTATAATGGGTAACCTGAGTATGAATGATCTCCTTTGCCAGGAATTCTCCGGCAGTATCGTAGATGAGATCATGGAACTCATGATCCAGTTCCAGATACAGATTATCTCCCGCCTGGTCGCAGGTCTGCTCCATCCGGCGCAGGTTCCGCTCCATGGCCCAGATGGTGTCCTGGGTTATCCTGCGGACAAACCGTTCGGCCATGCAGATTTCCAGCGTATAGCGCACATACCACTCCTGGCGGATCCGCTCCATATTGATCCAGGATACGAGCGATTTGGACTGGGGATAGATATCCACCAGTCCTTCTTTCTGCAGCTTCACAATAGCCTCTCTGGCCGGGGTGCGGCTGACGCCGTAGCGCTCTGCGATCTTTGCCGCAGATATAGCCTCCCCCGGTACCAGAACAAAGGTCATAATATCTTTTTTCAGTTTCTGATAAGTAAACTCATTCAGATTTTTTTCCATACTTAATTTAAATACTTCTTAAGGGTGGCCCGAACCGCACCAGGTCCTGCCAGTTCTTCCTTAAACATGGTTTCGATCTTGTCTCCGATTCCCGCTTCGTAAAGATCAGAACCGAAGATATTGGCATTGGAAAGGATCTCTTTTAACTGTCCCTGGTAAGACTCCGGTTTTCCTACCTCGATTCCTGCCAGCTTCTCTGTCAGCTCAGAAAGCATGGGATCCGGAGATAATTCAAAGGCTTTGCCTTCATCATCCACACCCAGCAGATAACGGCACCATCCGGCGATGGCCAGGGGGATAGCCGTCAGCTTTCCTGCATCCCCGTCTCTGGAAACATAGGACTTAATGGTCTCGCCATAACGGATTCCTACCTTCTGAGAAGTATCGCAGGCGATTCTCTGGGGAGTATCCGGCATAAAGGGGTTGGGAAGACGGTCATGAATAACCTCCCGCACGAAATCTTCCGGAGAAAGGATGCCAGGATTTACCACTACAGGCATTCCCTCCACAGGACCGATCTGATTTACCAGCTTCACCAGGTCCTCGTCTCCCATCTCGTCGGCGATCAGCGTGTATCCCAGCAGACAGCCGTAAACAGCCAGAGCCGTGTGGAGAGGATTCAGACAGGTGGTTACCTTCATGCGCTCCACGTTATTTACCGTATCCCGGTCAGTCATGTAGACGCCGGCCTTCTCCAGAGCAGGACGTCCGTTGGGGAAATGATCCTCGATCACCAGATACTGGGGGCCCTCTGCGTTAACGAAAGGTGCGATATACGTTTTCTTGGAAGTGATCACCGGATCCATATCTTCTACGCCCAGCTTCTTAAGCTCCGCTGCCACAGATTCTGCAGGCCGGGGAGTGATCTTGTCGATCATGGACCAGGGGAAGCTTACCTGGCTCTCATCGGTAATGTAATCCACAAAACCCGGATCAACAAAGCCTCTGGACAGCCACTCCTGAGCCATGGTTATCACAGAACCTTTAAGCTTCTCGCCGTTATGGGAACAGTTATCCATGGAAACCACTGCCAGCGGCGCCTTTCCTGCCTTATAGCGTTCATATAAGAGGCTGCATACCACTGCCATGGCAGAACCGGCCTTCTCCGGTCCATTCTCAATATCTGCCACAATGAAGGGGAAATAGCTTCCGTCAGAACCCTTTAAGGCATATCCCTTTTCTGTGATGGTGAAAGAAATCATCTGAAGTCCCGGATTCCGGAAAATTTCCTTTAACCGGTTCCACTGAGACTCATCGGAGGACTGTGCCTTGACGGCCTCGGTCAGTGATCCCAAAACCTTCTTATCGGTGGATCCGTCTGCCTTTAAGGTAACAGCCAGAACCAGATTATCATAGGGCTTATAGATCTTGTCCACCACATCAAAGTCAAAGGTCTCCACACAGGTGATTCCCTTATCCATTTCCTGATTATTTAACAGCGTATCTGCCAGTCCGCCGATGAAGATACGGAAAATATTTCCTGCTCCGAAGTGCACCCATACCGGAGCCTTCTTTGTCTCCTCTGCCACTTTCTCCACATCGTAGGAAGGAAGTCCAATGCCTGCTTCCTGCCACTGCTCTTTATTCTTAATTCCTTCTAACGTTAATTTCATGATCGCTCTGCCCTCCTTGGCTACATTCTCTCAGTTCTGCTGGTTCTTTTTGATTGCCTCCCACAGGCCCTGGAGATAAACAGCGCCCAGCGCACGGTCATAGAGACCATAGCCCGGCATAGCCACTTCGTCCCAGATCATACGGCCGTGGTCCGGGCGGATGATTCCGTCAAATCCGGTGTCATACAGAGTCTTCATGATCTTATACATATCCATGGAACCATCGGCAGACAGATGAGCGGCTTCCTCGAAATCTCTGGGATTATTATACTTTAAGTTTCTTACATGAGCAAAGGGAATTCTGCCCTTAGCTGCCTCTATGATTCCGCAGATGTCATTATTCTGATTGGAACCCAGAGAACCGGTGCAGAGGGTCAGGCCATTATAAGGCTTGTCCACTGCCTTCAGCATCTTCTCGATGGACTCTTTTCCGGTAATGATCCTGGGAAGTCCAAAGATAGGCCATGCCGGATCATCGGGATGGATTCCCATACGCATATCATACTTCTCACATACCGGGCCGATGGCTTCCAGGAAATAAACCAGATTATTAAACAGCTTCTCGGAATCCACGTCCTTGTACATCTCAAAAAGCTCTTTCAGTCTCTCCAGACGCTCCGGCTCCCAGCCTGGCATCACGAAGCCGTTGGACATCTTTTCTACAGATTCCTTCATATGCTCCGGATCGATCTGATCTACAATATCCTGATTGTAAGCCAGCACCGTGGAGCCATCCGGCCGCACTCTTGCCAGATCGGTTCTGGTCCAGTCAAATACAGGCATGAAATTATAGCATACGATATGAATATCATTCTTTGCCAGGTTCTCCAGAGTGGTAATGTAGTTTGCAATATGCTCATCTCTCCTGGCCGTGCCGATCTTAATGTCATCAGAAACATTAACCGACTCGATGGCTGCGATCTTCAGCCCCGCATCCTCTACGGTCTTCTTTAAGTCGGCAATCTCTTCCGCCGTCCATACTTCTCCGGCCTGCTTGCCGAATAAAGTGGTAACCACCCCATGAACTCCGGGAATCTGTCTGATCTGCTCCAGCGTCACGCTGTCATAACCAGGTCCGTACCAACGCAATGTCATTTCCATGCTTCATTCCTCCATTTTCACGATAAATGCTTTGCCCCATATTGCTGAAGGTCCGAGAAACCAGGCCCTTCAACTAACATGTTAGTTTCTTTGTATCTTTAGAGTAACATGTTAGTTAAAGAAAGTCAAGCCTCTGTTCCGCAAAATTATGGATTTTCTGCATAAAAAAAAGAAATGAAGCCGTACAAAACTTCACTTCCTTTTCTACTTAAATTATCCTCGTGACCGGATGGACAAAAGAAAGTCTTTTCTTAAGTCGCTGTTGTCTCTCCTGTCCTGAACCGTACCATTGGAAAACAGTTCCGGAAACCGTTTTACGATGGTTCTCTCCTGGGTCTGGATCCGGTCCAGATGAAGAGAAAACCAGAACATCAGCCGGTCTAAATTCTCTCTGGCTGAAAGGGTGCTGACCATAGCCTCATGCTCTTCCACCGCATTGGACATGGCCTTTTCCTCCACCATCAGCGACAGAAGGCGCA
This sequence comes from Candidatus Caccovicinus merdipullorum, assembly GCA_018715905.1. Taxonomy (GTDB): domain Bacteria; phylum Bacillota; class Clostridia; order Lachnospirales; family Lachnospiraceae; genus Caccovicinus; species Caccovicinus merdipullorum. Next base: position 12,623 of record DVKS01000176.1, read on the forward strand.
GCCTCTTATAGTTTCCGCATTCCTTTTCTACTACATCGGCGCAATAAAGCCGGTCCGTTTCTTTATAAAACACCCGATGAAACTGATCATCCAGCGCAAAAAAACGCCTGGCATCCTTTTCCTTGAGACATTCTTTCTGATCCCGAATGCACTCTTCCAGCTCAAGAATTACGCTGGGAGAAAAGATAGCCACAAAATCACGCATAATATTATCTTCAATAGAACGGCGGATAAACCGTTCATTATCGATCCGCTCCAAATCCAGAGTGGAGATCATCGTCCCTCTCTGAGGCAGGAATGTAACCAGACCTTCCTGGGCCAGACGGATCAGGGCATCGCGCCCCGGCGAACGTCCCACACCGTAAATTTCACAGATATCCTTAATACTGAAGAAAGTCCCAGGCCGCAGCCTGAGGCAGATAATATCATCCCTTAATATGGAATAAACATCAGTTCCTTCATTTTTCTTTTCAACTTCAGAGCTCATCTTTCACTTCCGTATCTCTATTAATTGCAGCAAGAAGATATTGTGTGTAAAGACAAGGCGAAAAGGACGCATCTGTCATCAGCTTGGAAAAATGAATGGCACCGATCTCACTGGCACTTTCCAATTTTCGGTTCCATCCAAGTATACCGGCAATCCGATGACGGATTCGAACATTTCTGGTATAAATTCCCGGCGTTTTTTCTTCAATTACATGATACAGCTCATGAAAGAGTATAATGTCCCTGAACTTTTTAACCTGTTCCGCTTCCCGGGACAAATGCAGACTTTTTTCCATATACGCTTCTGCCAGATTAATCACCCGCAGATTCAGGCGTATCGTCTGCCTGTCCGGCTCCATAATACCCATATAAAGGAAACCGGGCATAAGCTCCGTTTCCTCTTCCTCAATATGATAACCCAGTTTATAAATATAATCCCTGGGGCTGTTGATTCCAGGCACTCTGACGCACCGCTGCTGATTCTGGGCTTCCTGCATGCATTTATTAATTATAGATGATTTCTCTGAAGAATTCAACGGTTTTGAGGCAGAATCTCTTTCGATAAGCTTCCGATACTGCATCATATCTTCTTCCCATCTCATGATTCTGCCTCAGACCTTTCTTTCTTAATTTTTATCTCAGTGAATTCTTTGCCAGAACCAGGATCAGTTCATCGCCTGGAGCCCGGTCTGCCAGTTCTGCCTCAATCAGTCCGTTAACCTGTGCATATTCAGGAATGCCGGAATAATCAATTACCCGTGAACCGGCAATGACATACACATCCGGATTAATGCGGATCTCAGAAGAGAAGTCTGAAGACGCATCCCAGATCTTCTTTAAATCATCCGATACATTCTCCATGGTAGTCTTTACGCACAGTCCGTTGGAGCGCTGGATCTTAATGAATCCCTTTTTATCAATTACACGAAGCTGCTTGCGGTTGCCCTGCTGGCAGGTCACCACAAATACCATGCCGTTGGCAGCCTCCAGTTCCACCTGATCTGCAGGAACACCGATGGATTCGGCGGCAATTTCCACTGCTTCTTCCTCATTGCAGTTCTTCATCAGATCGGTGGTCTTTACCTCTGTAGAACCCATGGCAATGGCAGTTACCTTCTGGGCCTGCTCATCGATCTCCACGTAAACCTCAATGCTGTCCTCCACCGCTCCGGAATTCATAGCCATCTCCTTGGCCTCTTTCTTTAATTCCGCAATATCCTGGGATGTGGGATTGGGAATGGTACGCTCTACCATCTCACGAACCATAGCCAGAGCCACACCGATGGAAGAAATTACTTCTGCATTTTCCGGAATCTGATATTTAAATCCCATATCATTGGCCGTAAAAGTAAGCAGGGTTCCGGCGCCGCCGCCTGCACCTACTAAAACGATCTGATCACGCTCGATCTTATACTTGGAAATCAGATCCTCGATCACCGGCTTGATCTTATCGGTGGATTTCTGGAGGATTGCCCTTGCCGTATCCTCAATAGACATTCCCACTTCCTCTGCCAGCAGGCCGATGGCCATTCTGGCGGATTCCACATTGCCGCAGGCATAGTCGCCGGGAGCCAGGATGCCCAGCACGTTGGCTGCGCAGGTATTGGTAATGGTAACGGACTCTCCATTATTTAAGCGGATGGCCACGTAATCGCTGGGATCATTTTCTCTGGGCTGCATATGGTAAAGCTCTGCGCCTTTAAACAGCTCCGTATCCGTAAAGCAGGCGTAACCCATATTGGCAATATGTGCAGAGCGGGGGCCTACATCGATGATCTCGCCTTTCTTGGCCCGTACCATGGAACCGCCGGCCACGCCCAATACACGCACATCCAGAGAATTTACATAAGTTCTGTGGCCGCCGATAATCGCATAATCCACTGCAGGACGGCCGTTCTTAATTACGCCGATATTGGTGGAAGTTCCGCCTACCTCAAAATAAATGCCGTTGGAAGCTCTTAAATACATCAGAGCGCCGATCACGGAAGCTGCCGGGCCGCTTAACATAGTCAGCACCGGGCGCTTTTTCATCTCATTTACTTCCATTACACCGCCGTCGCCTCTCATGATCATCAACGGCACTTTAACGCCGGTAGAACGCACAGAGGACTCCGTACTGTTAGCCGTCTCCATCATCTTCGGCAGGATGCTTGCATTCAGCGCGGCTGTTCTGGTACGTGTGGTTAATCCATACAGCTTGGTAATATCCGATGCCATGGAGGAGGGAAGTCCCATCTCCTCTGCCGTATCTGCCACCAGGCGCTCCTCGGACATATCGTCTACGCCGAATGCCTTGGAAGCCACGATTACCCGGTCGCCCTGATCGTACATCTTCTTAATCATGGCCTTGACGCTGTCTTTATTCATTTCCTTGGATTTCATAAATTCCGAGTCTATATGAATAAACTTTCCTGTTCCCAGGTCGATATCCGGAATCCGGGTCTGGCGCTTGGCCAGGATCCCCTCCAGGCCGCCTTTCCCGATACCGATCACGCCCACATTGGCCACATCGCCCTCCAGCAGTGCATTGGTTGCCTGCGTTGTACTGTGGGCAATAAAAATCACTTCATCCGGACTGATGCTGCTGGTTTCCAGGCATTTGCGGAAAGAGTCCACCACGCCCTTGGCAACACCCTCTTCTGCCGTATGGGTGGTCATAACCGAACCCTTGCCCACGATCTCATTGATGGCATTGTCAATGGCCACAGCTTTGGTATGGGTTCCGCCTACATCTATTCCGATTCTAATTGCTCTCTTTCCCATATGTATTCCTTTCCTATTTTACGATGCTTCCTGGTATTACACAATACTGTAGGTTAAGTAACCAATAATCTGGATAATCACGCAGGCCAGCCAGCCCCAGGGAAGATTGGTCTTAATATATGTTTTCGGATCTAACTTCGCGTAGCTTAAAGCCCACATGGTCCAGGACTGGGTGGGGCATGCAGATGCTACGATTGCTACCGGCGGTACTAAGAACAGCATGAACAGATACGGCTCCGTAAAGATACCCATAGCCTGCAGGATCGATGCCAGAGCAATGCCGGATCCCCAGATCATTAACGGTCCGCGGAACAGCGCTGCAGGCGCGATAATACAGAACACAATCAGAAGTACAATAGGAGACTGGGGAATAATGCCGCCCAGCAGATTCTGGAGGATCGGTGCAACTTCCTTTGCCGCTGCCTGGAAGATATTTACGCCATATAACATACCGATCAGAAGTCCGGAATCTGCCACACCATCATACAGAGTCTTCTGCACTTTCTCTACCGCCTTGGAGTAGCTGGTCATGTTGCGGGTAAACAAAAGTCCAAGAAAAATACCTAAAAGGAATGAAGGTACCGGCTGCCAGGAGAAAAATGCAACCATGATAATCGGAACAAAGGGAACGATCATGCAGTACCAGGGAAGCTGCTTTGCCTCTACCTTGGAAGCAGCCGCAAAGGCTCTGGATTTTCCCTGTCTTAAGTAATTAAATACGATAAAGGCGATCATGATCACAACGCTGACAACGGTAGCAATCACTGCGAAGTGAATATACTTGCCGTCATACTGGATGTTTGGAAATACGGCAAAGAACTGGCTTACATAAGCGATATTCAGATACATGCCGGAAGCTACCGCCAGCATATAAGCGCCTACTGCCGTCTTCTTGTCGATTCCAAGAGAGAACATAATGGGAAGAACGATCATACCGATGGCCATTACCGATCCTACACCGAAAGCACTGCAGAAAATCAGAGCACATACGATGTTTAAAAGCAGAGCGGTAAGAAGCGGCTTATCTCCTGCCAGTTCCACCGTCTTTTTAATGATATAGCCGGCAATTCCTGTATCCACCAGCACGCGTCCAAACCATGCACCGAATACAATAATCGCTATTGTGGCTCCATAATTTTCTACTGACTGCTGGAATACTACAGTGACAACCGTCTCAATGGGGACCAGACCGATGATACACCATAAAATTGCAGTAACAATGAAGCCGATTAACAAGTTACCTCCTTTGAAGCAATATACAATTAATCCCACGAAAACGACTAAAAGTAAAATGCCCGCAATAATGTCTGCCATAACAAGCCCTCCTTAATTTATTTGTTACTGATATATTACCACTAATATATCAGTAAGTCTATGTACACTTTAACTTTAATTTAAGAATGTTTTTATGCATTTTTTACAATTATGGCAGATTTGGTAACTTTTATTCAATTGTTTTGTAAGTTATTCAGATGTATTTTCCAAAATTCCTCTGCGGATTGCCCAAGGAGAAACGCATTTCATCATCCTTTCGGACCATTTCTGATATATCACTTTTTTCAGTCCCCGCATTTCTGTTCAAAGATAATAATCCTCTCCCGGGGATCGTCCCCCGAAAAAAGATCCCTGCAGTCGATCTCATCCATAAATACCAGCTCCTCCACCGTCATCAGAAAAGAAACATACTCGTCTGACGGGTAATAAAAAAACAGCAGGATTCTCCTTGGCGCTTCATAATAAGATTTCCGGATCCGCCCCATCACTGTCCGGAGAATCTCCATGGAAAACGGATTAAAAAAATAAATCCTGTCCACATATTCCGGCACCGGAAACTGTTCCGCACTGGCCAGCGCAAAAGCCGTTCTCTCTCCCGAAACCGCCGTCTTTTGATTTTCAACGGCCTTTTCATAAATTCTCTCATCATACTCAATTCCAACAGACCGGCACCTGGTCTGACTGGATAAAAAGAAATCCACACGCCCTTTACCGCAGCCGTAGTCCAGAAGAGTATTTCCCTTTCGGATATATCCCGTATCAGCCAGACGCTGAAGCACGGAATATGGCGTCGGTTCATAGGGGTAGCGGAACTGATCCGCGCGGGAGTCATCCCGGCCGCCGGTTTTTATCCGCAGGAGAGTATCCCATGTGGTTTCTGACCGTTCCGATCTTTGGGCAAATCCCTGTTTCTGTCTGCCTTTTGTTTTTGAATCCGATCGTAATCCTGCTTTCATTTTTTATCTCTCTTCATTTTTTATCTTTTTTCGTGTTTTATTTCTTTATTATATTTCATCTCTTTTCCAGTATCTCATCATCCCTCACCGGAAGCTGTCCGATCCAGGAAAATGCCTCGTTCATATCCAGCGTCTTTCTTCCATCTTCATTCACAAACAAAGGAATCCCGATTCCGCCCTGCTCCCGCACCGAAGCCAGCACCGGATCGTGATCTCGCATTTGAAGAAACTCTTTCAATTTTTCTGTATCTTCCGTTATTTCAATGTATTCCGCATCAAATCCGCGGCTTTTCTGAATCCCTTTATAATTTCTGCAGTCAATGCAAATCTGTGCTCCGTATACTTTCATCAATTTATTTTCGCTCCTTCCCTGTCCGTTGTCCGGCATATATCGGCTGGCCCGGATGTGCAGGCACCGCCAGGACAGCCGCTGCATGCCGAGATTATCCCACAAAAAACAGACCCTTCCTTTTGGGAAAGGATCTGCTTTTCCTATCGGTTATGATTAAAACTTCAATTTACCTGCCCGCTTTACAGATTTTCGTCCATAAATGCAATGATCCCCGCTTCTACCTGGTCCTTAATCTCATTATAATTATGTATCTCATGGCGGTAACCGGAATACAGTTTTGTCTTTACTTTATGTCCGGTGGACCGCAGCCAGTTGGTCACCGCATAGACACCTTCTCCATATTCTCCCACCGGATCCAGATCTCCCGCAATATTATAAATGGGAAGATCCGCGGGAACCTTTTTCGCCCACTCGATTCCGTTGATTGCTTCCATCATCTGGGTGAAATCATACATGGACTGATTCGTGGTTGCTTTCGTAAATGCGTCAAAGGGATCATTTGCATGGTCCTGCTGTACGTACGGATCCGCGCAGATCCATTCGTTTCCAAACCTGATCTCACCGCAGTATTCGCACATCCATCCCATAAGTTCCGCGGTAAAAGAAGGATCCGATTCTTTTCCTTTTCCCTCGGCAATAACTTTCGCAAGGCTCTCCCCAGTCTCTGCAGCGCCCCGGAATACACCGCATGTGCCGCAGATCGTAACGCCGGAAAGCTCATCTCCATACTTGGCCGCATAATCCCTGGCAATCATGGAACCCATACTGTGGCCGAAGAGGAAATACGGAAGATCCGGATATTTTTCCTTCACAAGAAGCGTAAGGGTATGTTCATCTTCCATCATTGTATGGCATCCCTTATCTCCCCAGTCGCCCCACGTACCGTTTTCAACTGCCGTCTTTCCATGTCCCACGTGATCATCTGCAGCAACAATATAACCTGCATCCATAAATTTCACGATCATATGCAGGTATCTTCTTGAATGCTCACCAAAACCATGGATCAGCTGGATGATCCCCTTGGGGGCCGCAGCGGGAACATAGATCCAGCCGTACACCGTGTCCCGCTCATTGAAGGATTTAAAACTTACTTCGTGCAGCATTTACAACACCTCCGTTTAAATTGTTGATTTTATTGTATGATACCTATAAAATGGTTGTCAAGAATGAAAAGCTTTATTCTATATTTGATTGAACTCACACTTAAGTTTACACAGATTGAAATAAAAAGACTGGTATTTCTTCCCCTGTTTTGGTGATTTCATCACAGAAAAAATCCATTTTTCCAACTATAATGAAATCACAAAAGGAAACGTAAGGAGAATTTCATATGAGTTTTTTTGATTTTTTCAAGCAGCCGGACATCAATCAAGGTGTGAAAGAATACAAAGCTTCTCCCAATGCTGTTTTAGTGGATGTCCGCACAGTTCAGGAATACCAGGAAGGACACATTCCGGAAAGCAAAAATGTGCCTCTTCAGCAGATCGAAAAAATCACTTTTGCTGCAAAAAATAAAGATATCCCGCTGTTTGTATACTGCTATTCCGGTTCCCGCAGCCGCCAGGCAGTCCGTATGCTCAAACAGATGGGGTATACCAACGTGAATAATATCGGCGGAATAACCACCTACTCCGGAAAGGTGGAATGATGGTATGAAGACTGTGATTCGAAAAAAGCGAAAAGCATTTGTTGAGCAGTCCGATTGTGTCGCCTGCGGCTGCTGCGTGAAAGTCTGTCCTATGGGAGCAATTCAAATCATTAAGGGCATCATGGCTCAGGTGGATATGGAGAAATGTATCGGATGCAGTAAATGTGCAAAAGAGTGTCCGGCCAGTGTAATCAAAATCCGGGAGGTAACCGAATGAAAAAGAAATGGTACGATTACTTATGGATTTTTTCTCTCACTTACTTAATTTTGGGATTTTTCAATATCCTGTTTGCATGGCTGGGCTTAATCTGCTTTTTTACTCCGCTCATTATTTCTTTGACGAGAGGAACAAAAGGATACTGTAATCGTTACTGCGGAAGAGGACAGTTATTTGGACTGCTGGGAGGACGCTTCGGGCTTTCACGCAAAAAAGACATTCCAAGGTGGATGAAAAGCAAATGGTTCCGATATGGATTTTTAGTGTTTTTCTTTGCCATGTTCTTCCTGATGCTCTGGAATACTTATTTGGTATTTTCAGGCGCCCAGGATCTGAAGCAGGCAGTAACATTGCTGTGGACCTTTAAGCTTCCTTGGCAGTGGGCTTATCACGGAACGCTGTTTCACGAAGGCGTGGCTCAATTTGCTTTCGGTTTTTACAGCGTAATGCTTACCTCTACCGTGCTCGGTTTGATTACCATGGTGTTGTTTAAGCCCCGCAGCTGGTGTGTCTACTGCCCTATGGGAACGATGACGCAGTTAATTTGTAAAACAAAAGTTTCAAGACTATTTTCATTTCGTTTCCGCCTGGCACGAAAGAGAGGATGGCATATCAGTTCCATTCCTCCTGCAGCAGAAAGTCTCGGATATTGCAGTGCTTGATTCCGTTGCGGCTCATATCGAATTCATCCAGGGTGACGACGTACTTAGGAAAGTTGTCACGGATACGGTCATAGACGCCAAACTCCCGCTGGGTGGTATCTTCCGAGGCCAGCAGGTAAGCCACCTGAATATATAGCTTGTTCCCCTGATCCTCACATACGAAGTCGATTTCCTTGTCGCCTGCCTTGCCAACGGTAACGGTGTAGCCCCGGCGCAGGAGCTCCATGTAGACGATGTTTTCCAGAACCAGGTTGATATCCTTCGTGTTGCCTCCGAACACGGCTTCCCGGATACCATGATCGGCCACATAGTATTTTTCATTGACGGTGAGTATCTTCTTGCCCTGTAGGTCCTGCCGCTTCACCTGGTAGAACAGAAAGGCGTCAGTGCAGGCCTTGATGTAACTCAGCACTGTCTCCGGGGATACGGACCGTCCCTCGCTTTTTAGATACTTGAAAATGGCAGTGGAGGAAAATGTGGTGCCGATATTGGAGGTCACATAGGCTATGATCCGTTCCAGCATGTCAACATCCCGGATCTTGTTTCGCTTAACGATATCTTTGAGTTCCACGGAGCCCCACAGGTCCCGCAAATACTGGCGGCTGGCCGCTTCGTCATAGCGCAGATTGGACAGATAGGGCATACCGCCTACGGTCAGATACTTGCTGAAGCACTGGTGGTTATCTGTATTCGGGTAAACAGTGTGGTACAGCTCGATAAATTCCGCAAAGGAGAAGGGATAGATCACAAATTCCACATACCGTCCAGCCAAATAGGTCGCCAATTCGCCGGAAAGCAGCTTTGCATTGGAACCGGTGATGTAAATATCGCAGTCCAGTTCCACGCGAAAAGAATTGATACATTTTTCCCAGGCGTCCACCTCCTGTATTTCGTCAAAAAAAAGATAGACCTTGCCTTTGATTTCCGAAGCTCGGCGAATGATTTCATTATGAAGCGCCACGGC
>DVKS01000177.1 GCA_018715905.1 Candidatus Caccovicinus merdipullorum
ACTGCATCCTACGGCGCCGATGCTATTGCGGCCATGGGCATTACCCAGAAGGTGAATATGGTGCCCATGTATATTGCTCAGGGGATTTCCCAGGGAATTATGCCTCTGGTGGGCTATAATTTTTCTTCCGGGGACCGCAGGCGGATGAAGGAATGCGTGACGATGACGGCAAAGATTATTATTGTGTTTATGGCGGCAGTACTGGCTTTTTATTATGTATTTGCAGGCGGAATTATCCGGCTGTTTATGCAGAACCAGAGTATTGTAGACTACGGGACGCGGTTCCTGCGGGGCATGTGTTTGGCTATGCCGTTTTTAAGCATCGATTTTCTGGCGGTAGGAGTCTTCCAGGCAGTGGGCATGGGAAAACATGCGCTGGCTTTTGCGATTCTGCGCAAGGTTGTCCTGGAGATCCCGGCGCTCTGCATCCTGAATTATCTGTTCCTTCTGTATGGCCTGGCTTATGCTCAGCTTGTGGCAGAGATGGTACTGGCCAGTGCTGCGGTCATCATTCTGAGGCGCATGTTCAGGCAGGCGAATATTGGCGATTGACAAGGTAATATATTTGTGATAATATTACTGATATAATCAGAAACGACTTGTGCTGATTTATAAAAATTGAACAAAGGTTTGCATTGCGCGAGATAACGAAGGCAGTTATGATATAGGGTAACTGCCTTTTGTTTATATAAGGGGTATTTATACCAAATGTTTCAAAGGAGGAAGACTATGAAAAAAACGTTTTCAAAGGCTTTTGCAGTTCTGGCGGCTGCCGCTTTGACGGCGTCCAGCCTGGCAGGCTGCGGCAAGGACCCGGTGGTAGAGGATACCACAGCAGCGACCACGGCGGCTTCCGGCGGCAGTGAGACTGGCGGAAGCGAAACGGGAGAAAGTACGGCAGAGAGCGGGGCATCTGCATCCGGCACGTTTACTTACGCCATCGGCGGCGATCCTACAGAGAGTGTGAATGTAATTACCACTTCAGACCGCTGGGGACTGTCTACCATTAAGATGATCTACTCTCCCCTGTATATGAATAATGCCGATGGAATCAACTGGTTCCTTGCTACGGATTATTCGGTATCGGATGACGGCATGACCTATACCTTTACCCTTCGGGATGATGTGGTATGGTCTGACGGTGAGCCCTTTACGGCAGACGATGTGGTGTTCACCTACACGGAGATGGAAAAAGAAGAGAACCTGGGCTGGGCTTACAGCCAGCTGGTTTACGATGAGGGAACTGTAGCTGTGGAAAAGGTGGATGACTATACCGTGTCCTTTACCTTCCCCTTCTCTACGCCTACCGCTATCGAGATGCTGAGCCAGATCTTCATTATGCCGGAGCATATTTACAAGGATGTGGAAGATTACGAGCATAACGATTACAATATGAATTCCGTGGGAACCGGACCATACAAGCTGGCAGAATACCAGCCGGGCACGTATCTGCGGTTTGAGGCAAATGAAAGCTACTTCAAGGGAACGCCTTCCATCGGAACCATTGTATTCCAGATCATCGAGAATTCCGATACGGCGATTATGGCACTGCAGAACGGCGAGATCGATGCATATCAGGTAACGCCTACCGAGGCACAGCGGATCGATCTGGAAGCCTGCAATCTGGCCAGCTATTCCTATACAGAAGGCCGCATCGGCTACATGATGATCAACTGCAACCGTGTGCCTGATGAGAATGTGCGCAAGGCTATTCTGTATGCTCTGGACAAGAAGACCATGAATGATGCAGCTTTCCTGTCTGATGAGTATTATCTGACGCCATACACCTTCCTTCCGCTGAACAGCCAGTTCTACAGCGAGGATGTGGAGAAATATGAGAGAGACCTGGATAAGACTGCCCAGCTGTTAGAAGAGGCCGGCGTGTCTGATCTGTCTCTGCGTCTTGGATACAGTGCATCCGACACCGTACAGTCTACCCAGGCCCTGCTGATTCAGGAGCAGCTTCAGGAGGCCGGAATTACGGTAGAGCTGGTATCCAGCGATGCAACGGCACTTTCTACCCAGATGCAGAATCCGGATAATGAGTACGATATGTACCTGGGCGGCTATATCATGGGAATTGACCCGGATACCTTTGCTTCTCTGTTTGAAGTAAACGGCGGATACAACTATATGTTCTACAGCGGATATGACCAGATCAATGAGCTGTTTGCCCAGGGACGGGCAGAGCAGGATGAAGAGGCCAGAAAACAGATTTATGCAGATCTGCAGGCTGCCATTCAGGATACTGCTGCATTCTATCCGATCTGCTCCAATAATAAGATTCTTTTAATCAGCAACCGGATTCAGGGTGTTGAGGAGGCAGGACTGGTGCCGGTATATACCTTTGAGGATACCTATTACCTGTCTGAGGCTCAGTAAGCCATCATGCGCCGGCAGCCGGTGCAGCCAGCGGTTTTGCAAAAGCCCGGCGGCGCATTTGGCATCCCTGAAAGTTCTGCCGCCTGTCCGGCGGCAGAACTTTCAGGATAAACGGAAGTAAGCAGTGAATTGAAAAGGGCAGGATTTTCTTCGTATATGCGGGAAATGTCCTGCCTTTTTCCAGAACCAGGAGTGATAAAATTATGGCAAAATATATCATCAAACGTATTTTAAGTGCAATCCCCCTGATCCTGGTGATTACCATGATCTGTTTTGCACTGATTAACCTGGCTCCATATGATGCCATTGATTCTATGACAACGCCGAAGATGTCGCCGGAGCTGGTGCAGATGATCCGTGAGAAGTACGGATATGACAAACCGGTTTACGAGCAGTATGTCCGGTGGCTGGGCGGTTTGTTAAGCGGAAACTTCGGTTATTCCATCGCCACAAAAACCAATATTTACAATGAACTGGCAACCCGGATCCCCAATACGATCTGTCTGGTCCTGCCGGCCTACCTGACGGCGTATGTGCTGGCTATTGTTCTGGGACTTTTAGCCGGTTCCCATAAGAATAAAACGCTGGATAAGATCATTGACGGCTATGCGTCTCTGGGAATCGCTATGCCTACCTTCTGGGTAGCCATGCTGTTTATGTATTTCCTTGGACATAAGCTGAAGCTCCTTCCAACCTTCGGCATGCATACGGTGGGTGTGAATACCTTCAGTGATTTCATCCGGCATTTTATTATGCCTTATCTGGTACTGACCCTGGCCTTCATTCCGGATACGCTCCGGTATGTGCGTTCCTCCACCATCACCCAGTATTCGGAGGATTACGTGATGGTCCAGCGGGCCTTCGGCGCTTCAAAAGCGGAGATTATGTTTAAACATGTCTGTAAGAACGTGCTTCTTCCCGTTATTACCAAGCTGGGTATGTCGCTGCCGACTCTGGTAACCGGTGCTGTAATTACAGAGACCGTGTTTAACTGGCCGGGAATCGGGCCTTATTTTATCAAGGCAATCCAGGGAATGGATTATCCCATCATTATGATTATCCTGGTGCTGTCTTCTACGCTGGTGGTATTGGGTAATCTTCTTTCCGATATCTTATACTGTATTACCGACCCAAGAATACGAAAGATGAGGTGAGCATATGGCTGGGAATGATTCGAAAAAAAGACGGCTGGAAAATGTAATCGCCGCCCTGAAAAATGACAAGGTAGCCATAGCCGCCCTTGTTTTTCTGGTAATTGTAATTGTGCTTTCCCTTGCGGCGCCTATTCTTCCGCTGGAGCCCAATAAGACGAATGTGGCTCACATGCTGGAAGCGCCTTCATGGGAGCATCCTTTTGGAACGGATGAGATCGGACGGGATTACCTGGCAAGGGTGATCTATGGCGGCCGTATCTCCCTTCTGGTGGGCGTCCTTGCCATGATGATGAGCGTGACCATAGGCGTTACGGTGGGGACGGTATCCGGTTATTTCGGCGGCATTGTGGATGCGGTGCTGATGCGGATCGTGGACGTGATGCAGTCCATCCCCTGGCTGGTGCTGGTGACGGTAGTCAGCATATTCTTTAAGCAGGGATTAAGTTCCATTATTATTGTAATTGGATTTTTTACCTGGATGGAGATTGCTCGTCTGGTGAGGGCGGAAGTTTTGTCGGTAAAAGAGCGGGAATATGTACTTTATGCGAAGTTTACCGGCATATCTTCGGCAAAGATGATCTTCCGTCATCTGATCCCTTCGGTACTGCCCACCATTATCATTGCGGCAACCACCAGCATTTCCAATGCGATTATGACGGAGTCATCTTTAAGCTTCCTGGGAATCGGAATTCAGGAGCCTATGTCCTCCTGGGGAAAGCTGCTTCAGAGCGCCCAGAGCAACTTGCAGAATGCTATTTACATGGCGCTGATTCCGGGCCTTCTGATCATGTTTACCATATTTGCCTTTAATAAACTGGGAAATCTTCTGCGGATTTACGTGGATCCCCGGGTTATGGACGGAACGAAATAGGAGGCGGCCAGATGGAAAAAGAGAGAACAACCATACTTGATATAAAAAATCTGAAAACCGATTTTCAGATCCATAAGACGAGAATCACTGCGGTCCGCGGTGTTACCCTTCACATGGAGCAGGGAGATATTCTGGCTATTGTGGGAGAGTCAGGAAGCGGGAAGAGCGTAACCATGAAGTCGGTTATGGGAATCCTGGGAGAGAATGCCCACGTATCAGCGGACAGTCTGACGGTCCTTGACCGGGATATGCTGGCTCTTTCCGAGAATGAAAAGAGGGCCATGCGGGGACGGGATATGGCCATGATTTTCCAGGACCCTATGACGGCCCTGAATCCCTTAAAAAAGATCGGCCAGCATCTGATCGAAGTGCTGCGGCGCCACAGAGGACTTTCGAAAGAGGAGGCCTACAAGGTGGCGGTGGAGATGCTTTCCCGTGTGGGAATCCCCTCTCCAGAAAGCCGGATGGATCAGTATCCCCATGAGTTTTCCGGCGGCATGCGCCAGAGGGTAATGATTGCCATGGCCCTCTGCTGTCAGCCGCGGCTTTTGATTGCCGATGAGCCAACCACGGCTCTGGATGTGACCATCCAGGCCCAGATCCTTAAGCTGTTAAAACGCTTAAGCGATGAGGACAAGATGAACATTATCCTGATCACCCATGATCTGGGCGTAGTGGCCTCCCTGGCAAAGCGGATTGCCGTTATGTACGGCGGCCTGATCATGGAGGAGGGAACTACGGAGGAGATTTTCTACCATCCCACCCATCCCTATACCAGGGCGCTGCTTCACGCCATCCCGAAATGCGAGAGCGGCTGCAGGGAGAGGCTGGAGCCCATCCCCGGTTCGGCGCCGTCCCTGGCAAATCCGCCGGCAGGATGTCCTTTCGTGACCCGCTGCCGCTTTGCCTGTGAGGAATGCAGCCGTGGAATTCCGGATATGCGCAGCTATTCTGCCACCCAGGCGGCCCGCTGTATCTTTACGGCGGAGGAGCTGGATGAGCAGGAAAGACAGAAAGAGAAGGAAGGAAAGGAGTGTGGATGCAATGGATAAAAAAGAACAGAACCTGCTGGAAGCAAAGAACCTTTCCAAGTACTTTCCTATCAAGAACTTTTTCGGAAAGACTACCCATGCGGTTAAGGCAGTGGATCAGGTAACCTTTGCCATCCGCAAAGGAGAGACCTTCGGTCTGGTGGGGGAGTCAGGATGCGGAAAATCCACTCTGGGCCGGACGCTGATCCGAATGTATGAGCCTACTTCGGGGAATATTATTTTTGATGGACAGGACATCACCAATATAAAGGGACGGGAGCTGATCGAATGCCACAAGCGGATGCAGATTATCTTCCAGGATCCCTATTCGGCCCTGGATCCTCATCAGAATGTGCGGGAGATCATGGAAGAACCCATTGCCGTCTTTGAGAAACTGTCTCCTTCCCAGATGGAAGAAAAGATCGTATATCTTCTGGAAAAGGTGGGAATGAAGGCAGACGATATGGAAAAGTATGCCTATGAGTTTTCCGGCGGCCAGAGACAGCGTATCGGTATTGCCAGGGCACTGTCGGTAAATCCGGAATTCCTTATGTGCGATGAGCCGATTTCCGCGCTGGATGTATCCATTCAGGCCCAGGTAGTCAATGTGCTGGAAGATCTGCAGAAGGAGATGGGACTTACTTACCTGTTTGTGGCTCATGATCTTTCCATGGTGCGTCATATTTCCAACCGAATCGGCGTTATGTATCTTGGAAAGATCGTGGAATGCGGGGAGAGCGATGGGGTTTATGATAATCCTCTTCATCCCTACACCCAGGCGCTGCTGGATTCCATTCCCATTGCCGATCCCAGAAGAGCCCTTTCTCTGGAGAAAGCGGGAATTGAGGGAGATATTCCCAGTCCGCTGAACATCCCGTCGGGATGCCGGTTCCATACCCGCTGCCCTTATGCTACGCCCCAGTGCAGCCAGGAGGAGCCGCCATTTGAAGAGAGAAAGCCGGGCCATTTTGTGGCATGCTGGAAGAAATCATAAGTGCCCACTTATAGACTAAGTGAAAACGGCGGCTGCCGGCAAAATACCTGCTGAGGCAGGCAGAAGGAAGGGTTCTGATCCATCTTCTGCCTGCCTTTTCTTTTTGTGTCCGGACAGACTGGCAGGCAGAGACATCCGTCATTGCGAACATCCCGAATTTGTTTTATAATGAAGGAAATGAATGGAAACAGTATGAGCAGAAGAAAAGGAGAGAGCGCGATGGAAGCGATATCCGCCAGGGAAGAAGATCTGGCAGCAAGGGAGAATATGCTGATCATTGATGATGATGAGATCAACAGGGGAATTCTGGATAATATTTTCTCTCCCTTTTATCGGATCGAAGAAGCCGAAAACGGCAGGATCGGATTGAATCGGATTCTGGAGAAACCGGAAGAATACAGTGCCGTCCTTCTGGATGTAGTGATGCCGGAGATGGACGGCATGGAGGTACTGAGACATTTAAAGGAACATGCACTTCTGGAGAAGATTCCCGTGTTTCTTATTACTGCGGAAGCAAATGTGGCTACCATGCAGGAGGCTTACCAGATGGGCGTGATGGATGTGATCAGCAAACCGGTAGTGCCTTTCGTGGTTCAGAGACGGGTGAATTCCGTAGTAGAATTGTTTCGGGCCAGAAAGCGCCTGGGCAATGTGGTGGAAAAGCAGCAGTCAGAGCTTCTGATCCAGGCTCAGAAAATCATCGAGTTAAATCAGGGAATGCTGGAGGCGCTGTCTGCCGCCATTGAGTTCAGGGATGTGGAGTCAGGAGAGCATGTAAGAAGGATTCATGATATCACCCGTCATCTGCTCCTTCATACGGAGCTTGGGGAAGGCCTTGATGAAGAGGAGATTGAACAGATTGCCCTGGCATCGATTATGCACGATGTGGGAAAGATTGCCATACCTGACGCGATCTTAAATAAGCCGGGACGTCTTACGGCGGAAGAGTTCGAGATCATGAAGACACACACTATCCAGGGGGCGCATCTTCTGGAGCGGATCCCTCAGCTGCGGGAAAACGGCGCATATCATTATGCCTACGATATTGCCAGACATCATCATGAGCGCTGGGACGGCAGAGGATATCCGGACGGCTTAAAGGGAGATGAGATATCCATCTGGGCCCAGGTAGTTTCCCTGGCGGATGTATACGATGCTTTAAGCAGCAAGCGGGTTTATAAGGATGCTTTCACCAGAGAAAAGGTTCTGGAGATGATCCGCGAAGGACAATGCGGTGTGTTTAGTCCCAGGCTTTTGGAATGCTTTTTCTCTGTGGAGGATCAGCTGGCAGATATGTATGTGTCATAGACTGCCGGGGGATCCAGTGCAGGAAGGATGACCTGCCAAAAAACAGAGACGATACGGCAGATAACAGCCATAAAGAAAGGACGGATAAGAAAATGGATGCATGGAAAAAGGAAGCGCTTATTGAGGCCGGAATTGATGTGGATGATGTTCTGGGACGCTTTATGGGAAATGAGGCCCTGTTAAGCCGTTTTTTAAAAAAATTTCTGGATGACGCCAATTACGGAAAACTTCTGCAGGCCATAACAGAGAGGGATGCGGATGCTGCTGTTGCGGCTTCCCACACATTAAAAGGCGTATGCGGAAATCTTTCTATGACAGGGCTTTATGATTTGCTGACCAGGCAGGTGGCCGCCCTGCGGGACGGAAACTGGGATGCGGCGGCTGGCCTGATGCCGGAAATCAGCCAGGCTTATGAGACAATTGTTCTTGCAATTCAGAGGAGTGCCTGAGAATGAAGCAGATGAGACGGGTTAAGCCCAAATGGAGCAGTATTTTCCATGAGATCCGGCTGAGTCTCATTGCACTGGCGCTTTTGATCGTTCTGGCCGCAGCAGGGATGACAGTCCTTCGGACGGCTCTTCTGCAGAATGCCAGGGAGAGCGGAATGGCTCTGGCACGGAATTATGCTGCGGAAGAGCGGGCAAACCTTTCTGTGTATGAGACACTGATTTCTTTTGGAGCGGTGACTGTATCGGAACAGATCGAAAACCAGACTTCCGATCAGGAGCGGATGGCCTGGCTGGAACGTTATTTTTCGCGGCTGAAATCGGTTCTGGGCGAGGGTGTGGTTACACCGTATATGATTATGGAGGGGAAAGTTTTCAGCGTAGGCCCCTGGGTAGCAGATCCGGATTTTGATGTGAGCCGGCGGGACTGGTATGCGCAGGCTATGGAAGCGGATGGTCAGGTGGTTTTCACCGGGGTATATACCGATGCTGTCAGCGGCAGGCCTGTGGTGACGGTTGCCATGCGCTGCGGCAGCCACGATGCCCTCCTGGCTTTTGACATTTTCCCGGAATTTTTCCGGTTCCAGTTTAATCCCCTGGATCTGGAGACGGGGGATTCTTTCTTTCTCTGCGATGGAAACGGCGGTCTCATCTACAAACAGACGGATCTGACCCGAAGTGATGAAGAAATCGGTGCCTATCTGACACAGATCCTGGAAAAGATCGAAACGGGAGAACTGGAAGACGCAGAATCTTATATTATCGATTTGAATGGGAACCGGCGGTGCGTTTATTATGAAAAGATGGAAAATGGATGGTATTCCATTATCACGGTGCCCTACTCGAATATCCTGGGTGAACTGAGCCATTTTATGCTGCTGTTCGGCCTGATGATTGCCGTGTTCCTTCTTCTTACGGTGATGATGGCCTGGCGGAATCTGGTATACAGCGCCCGGGTGGAGAGGACCAATGAAACGGTACGGGTCCTGGGAAATTCTTACTATGCCCTGTACCGCATTGATCTGGAAACGAATACATATGAGATGATAAAGGGTTCGGACTACATGCGGGGCCGTGTGCCGGAAGAAGGGCAGTATGAGGACCTTCTGGAAGCCATGCAGGAGGTAATCGAGCCGGCAGCCTGTGAGGAATATGCCAGAAGCTTTTCCGTGAAAAATATCCAGAGTCTGGTGGTTCACCGGATCCGGGATTACGGCGGAGATTTTATGCGCCGGTTCGGCGATGAGTACCGGTGGGTCAGTGTCCGCGTACTTTTCGATGAATCCTTAGCGCCTCAGGAAGCGGTCCTTTGCTTCCGGGAGGTGGAGCAGGAGAAACAGCAGCAGCTGAAGGAGCGGCGGCTTCTGGAGGATGCTCTGGATATGGCCAGGCAGAATGAAAAGGCCAAGCAGACCTTCTTCAGCAATATGTCCCATGACATGCGCACGCCGCTGAATGCCATTATCGGACTTTCAGAGCTGGCGGGTCAGCACTGCGATGAGCCGGATAAAGCCGCCGCTTATCTGAATAAGATCAATTATTCCAGCCGGCAGCTTCTGGGGCTGATTAATGACATACTGGATATGTCTCGGATGGAGCAGGGGAAGATCATTCTGAATAATCAGGAATTTAATCTGGAAGAATGCATCCGGGAATGTGCGGAGACCTTCCGCTTCCAGGCGGAGGCGGAGAAAAAGACCCTTAAGGCAGAACTTGATATAAAAGATATTCATGTTCTTGGGGATCCTTTCCGCATCAGCCAGATCTTAAATAACCTTCTTTCCAATGCCATGAAATTTACATCAGAAGGCGACCGGATCCGGGTATCCATCCAGCAGATCGATCAGGGAGAAGTCGCCAAATATAAGATAGAAGTGGAAGATACGGGAATCGGCATGTCCGAAGAGTATCTGCCCCATCTTTTTGAACCCTATTCCAGAGAGCAGCGTTTCGGCACCAGACAGGCTCTGGGAACAGGGCTTGGGATGCCGATTACCAAAAATCTGGTCACCCAGATGAATGGGGAGATCCAGGTCAGCAGCCGGCTGGGTGAAGGAACTGTTTTTACCATTATTCTCCCCCTTCTGGTGGTGCAGGAAGAAGAGGTGATATCCGGCAAAGATTTGCCAGGGGAGAATCCGGAAAAGAAAACTTCCGAGGAGGATTCCGGGAGAGGGAAGGCTCTGGAAGGACTCCGTATTCTTCTGGCAGAGGACAACGAGGTGAATATGGAAATTACCACGGAGATTTTGTCCATGAACGGTGTGCAGGTGACGCAGGCATGGAACGGTCTGGAGGCAGTGGACACGTTTGAAAAGTCGGAGCCATTTTACTTTAATGCCATTCTTATGGATATGCAGATGCCGCAGATGGACGGCTGTCAGGCGGCCAGAAAGATCCGCGCCATGAACCGGCCGGACGCGGGGTCCGTTCCCATTATTGCCGTGACGGCCAATGCCTTTGCGGAAGATGTTTCCGCCACCACTGCGGCCGGGATGAATGCACATATTTCAAAACCTATCGATTTTTCCCATCTTTGCCGGACTCTGGAGAGACTGGTGTGAGAATGAAAGAAAGGTGTAAAGATTTCGTTAATAAAGACAGGAAGAATTTCTTAGATAAAAAAGGGCTGCAGTTTCTAAGAAAAGAAGGAATTGACAGAAATCATTGACAGGACAGAGTTTCCGGTTTTATAATGCAGGGCAAAGCAAGGGCGCTGAAATTTATCAGCGCCCTTTTCCCGTTTTCACTGCTGCGCGCGCGGCAAAAGGAATGTTTCATTCCGCTGTCCGGCAGTGTGAAAAAGCCCGGCCGGCCGGGAAGGTGCTGTGTATAAATTTAAGATATGCCTTGGGATTCCGGGGCATAGGGGAAATGAGGAGGGAAATCTATGTATTCATCGGTAGATGTAATCTGGACGCTGGTAGGAACGGCACTGGTATTTTTCATGCAGGCCGGCTTTGCACTCTGCGAAGCCGGAATGACGCGGGCAAAGAATACAGGAAATATATTAATGAAGAACCTTATGGATTTCTGCATCGGAACGCCGGTATACTGGTTTATTGGATTTGGCATCATGTTTGGCGGTTCCGGCCGATGTGGAGATCGATGGTCTGGATTACCATGAACATGGTCTTGTCAGCGCCTACGCCGGTTTTAATATTACAGACGTATCTACGGGCATGGAGATCAATGCCAATACGGATCTGGGCGAGGGAGAGTACAGCCAGGCCTCTGAAAAACAGAAAACCATGGCGGTTCCGGTGGTGCGCAGTGAATCTGTGGGATCGGAAACCGGTATGTACAAGGTATCGATCGTTGCCAAGTATTCCAAATACGAGACCCTTAAGAACGCGTTAAACGCCCTGGGAGTCACAGGAATGACAGTGACCCAGGTTATGGGATGCGGCATCCAGAAAGGCGTCGGAGAACGATACCGTGGAGTGGAGATGGATGTAACGGTGCTTCCCAAAATGAAGATCGAAGTAATCGTGGGAAATATCCCGGTGGAGCAGGTAATCGAAACGGCTAAGAAGGCACTGTACACCGGCCATATCGGAGACGGAAAGATTTTTGTATATGATGTGCGCAAGGTAGTCAAGGTGCGGACCGGTGAAGAAGACATGGATGCTCTGCGGGATGTAGAGTAAGCCCTCATGCGCCGGCGGCCGACGCACTTTTAGATTTTCTAACAGCGGGCTAAGAATTATTAATTTTACTTGCTGGTTTCCGGAACTTATAATAAGGATAGAAACTGTTTTATAAATGGAGGCCAGCAAAGATGAAGTATGTAAAAAGCCAGGAGATATCGAATCTGTTAAAGGATGTTAAGATCCCGAAGATGTTCCATGCGGTGCAGGAGTTTAAAAAAGACCGGATTGAGCCGGAAAGGATACCGGCGCTGGTTTATGAGCAGCTTTCCCGGCCGGAGATCAGCCGGACGGTGAAGCCGGGCATGGAAATCGCCATTACCGCCGGCAGCCGGGGCGTGGCCAATGTGGATGTGATTACGAAAGCGATTGTGGATTTTTGTAAGGAGAAGGGGGCGAAGCCCTTTATCGTCCCGGCCATGGGAAGCCACGGCGGCGCTACGCCGGAGGGGCAGCTGGAGGTGCTGGCCGGCTTTAACATTACGGAAGAAACCATGGGATGCCCCATCCGCTCTTCCATGGAGACGGTGCTTTTGGGATATTCTGAATACGGAAAGCCGGTGTATCAGGATAAGAATGCCCATGAGGCTGACGGCATCATCCTGTCCTGCCGCATCAAGCCCCACAATGCCTTCCGGGGAAAATACGAAAGCGGTGTCTTAAAGATGCTGGTGGTGGGCCTGGGAAAGCAGAAAGGCGCCGAAAGCGTCCACAGCGACGGCATGGACAATATGGCCCGGAATATTCCAGCTAACGGCAGGGTGGCCCTGGAGAATTCAAAGATCCTTTTTGCCATCCCCTGCGTGGAAAATGCCTACGATGAAACGGCTTTGATTGAAGCCATTCCCACGGATCAGATTTTTGACCGGGAACCGGAGCTCCTTAAGATTGCTTCTTCCAATATGCCCAGCATCCTGGTAGGAGAGGCGGATGTGCTGGTGGTAAATGAAATGGGGAAAAACTACAGCGGCACCGGCGTAGATCCCAATATCTCCGGAACCTGGTCCAATGACTACGTATCCGGCGGCCTGAAGGTAAAGCGCACCTGCTTTCTGGACCTGACGGACTGCTCTCACGGCAATGCCAACGGCATGGGCCTGGCCAGCGTCATCACCGCCCGGATGTTTGAGAAGCTGGATCTGAATAAGATCTACATGAATTCCTTTACCAGCACCGTATTAAAATCCGCCATGATGCCTCCGGTGGTGGCAAATGACAGGGAGGCCATCCAGGCTTGCATCCGCACGGCAAACCGCATTGACCGGGATCATGTGCGGATGGTGCGGATCAAGAATACCCTGCATATCGGGGAGATCATGCTGTCGGAAAGCTATTATGAAGATGTGGTGAATGGAAAATATCCCGGGCTTACGGCGGTGTCGGAGCCGGCCGAGCTTCTGTTTGACGAGGAGGGGAATCTGGCGGACGGGATGTGACGGCGGCCTGGACCGGCGGCTGGAAAATTTCTGTTATAAAGCTTAACATAGTAAAAATGCGAGTGGTGAAAAGGGCTGCCGAACCAAATGGTGTGGCAGCCCTGGCAGCATTCATGATTTCTTCTGTTGAGGCACCTGGTTTTCCATAAGCGATATTTTCTTCTATCGTTGTCTGGTACAGGTATGGTTCCTGAGGAACATAGGCGATCTGCCTTCTGGCTTCTTCGTATCCGATTTCTGAAAGTTTTTTTCCAAAGAGAAAGATTTCACCGCCGGTTACAGGATAAAAACCACAGATCAGCTTTAGCAGAGTGCTTTTTCCACAGCCTGTTCTTCCCGTTATCGCTGTCATTTTCCCGTTTTCAAAGGACACGGACAGATGGTTAATAATTGTCTGTTCATTGGCATACCCAAAGGAAATGTCGGCCAATGAAACTGCAGTCGGCATGGAAAGGTCTTTGCTTTGTATTTTTTCGATGTTTTGCCCTAAATAGTCGTTTTCTTCTTTGAGAGCAAGAAATTCAAACAGATCATTCATGTAAACCAGACATTCTGTCAATTCCGGAATATATTTCCCGATTTGAAGAAAATGAAAATGAAAGGAAGTATATAAAACATAAATAGCAACCAATTCTCCCAGCTGGATACTTTGCGCATTAATCAGAAATATTCCAATTCCAAGGAACAGCACAGAACAAAGGAGATCAAAACCGGAATGGAAGCATTCCAGAACCGCCGTCAGTATATTTCTGAGGGACTGTTTTTTCTGCCAATACAGCAGGGCAGATTCGCAGCGTTTCTGCATATTTTGTTTAAGATCGTAAAGGCGGATCGTTTCTGCACCGTGGAGGAGATTTAAAAGCTATCTGTATTTGCCGTATATACACAAATCATAAATACTGCCGTTCTTATCTACGGCCTGCTTCATCAGCCCTTCGCAGACAAAACCATTCTTTTCAAGCACCCGCTTCGAAGGGATATTCGGAGAATACACCAGGCCGGTGATCCGGATAATATCCAGGGTTTTAAAGGCCTCCTGGCAGATCTGTCTTACGGCTTCTGTGGCAATTCCCCTGGAACAGAATTCCGGAAGGATGAAGTAGCCGATTTCGGCGTCCTTTGCGTAAACATCTTCTTTCTTTTCCACGGAAATGTTTCCCACATATTCGCCTTCATAAAGAATGGCCCGGAAGATCCCCTGATTTCCCTCGTTTTTCTCTGTCATCTTCAGCCAGAACAGGGCATCATCTGTGGTGTAGGGATCGGGGAGGCGATTGCTTAGATATGCACGGTCTGCACGGCTGCAGATATCGGCCAGCTTTCCGCTGTCGTTTGTGGTCCATTTTCGGATTTCGGTTTTTTTCATGGCGGTATTTCCGCCGCCAATGGCAGCAATGTGCATATTTCCACCTCATTTCTGTATGGCAGAGGAGCGGCCTTCTCTGCCGGATTTTTTTCATTATAGGTCAGGAAGCATGGAAAGTCAATTTCAGGAGAAACCGCCTTGTGCATCTTTCACCGGTATGTTAAAATAATAACGTCTCGGCATTTGGCATCCCTGAATTAATGCCGCCTATCCGGCGGCAGAACTTTCAGAGAAAACATTGTTTGATTCAAACATATTTGCACACGGAGTGAGTCATGAAGTATATTGTGTTTGATCTGGAATGGAACCAGAGTCCCAGCGGGAAAGAAGGGGCTGTGGAGAGCCTTCCTTTTGAAATTATTGA
>DVKS01000178.1 GCA_018715905.1 Candidatus Caccovicinus merdipullorum
TGGTGAGCCAGAATGCAGTGCTTTAACTCTGCCGCCAGCCGATCCGGGAAACCGGGGATGGTCCTGATCCGGTCGCTGATCATCTCTGTGCCGATCATGATATGTCCCAGCAGCTGACCGTCGTCTGTATAATCATTTTCCGGAAAAACAGACAGCTCTTTTAATTTTCCCACATCATGGAACATGGCGGCGGTGATCAGCAGATCCCGGTTTATCATAGGATAGCGGGAAGCATAATATTCACACAGATTCGTAACGCTTAAGGTATGCTCCAGCAGTCCGCCCACAAAACCGTGATGAACGCTTTTTGCCGCCGAGTGGAAACGGAAGGCTTTGGCAAATGCTTCATCGCCGAAAAAGCTCAGGGCCAGCTTGGACAGGTAAGGATTCTTAATGGAAGAAACGAATTTCATCAGTTCCTCATACATTTTTCCGATATCCTTTTTGGATACCGGCAGGTAATCCTCCTCCTTGTACTCCCCTTCTCTTGCCTTGCGCACCCGCCGGATATTCAGCTGGTAGGCGCCCTGGAACACGGTCACATCGGCCTCGATCTGAATATAATCCATAGCCTCAAAGCTTCCCACACCGGGAGAGCCCAAATCCCAGATTTTCCCGTCTATGGTGCCGGTCTTATCCTGCAGCACCAGATTTCCGTATTCCTTTCCGCTCTTTGTTAATGCAATCTGCTTTGTTTTGCACAAATAAACATCCGATGTATGCATTCCTTCCCGGAACATTTCAATATATCTCATTTCTTTTCCTTTCTTCGGCATCACTTATATTTCTCTTCCCCGCACACACTGTTCTTTAAGGCTATCCAGCAACAGAGCCAGGAATCACCTGGCTCCGATAGTTACATCATATTCGATGGGCGAATAACTTTCCCGCCCGTATCTTTGTATTTCCACCTTTACCGTCTCTCCGGCAGAAAGCGTTTCCAGACAGTTCTGAAAATCTTTCATGGTAACGATTTTTCCTTCTCCGATCCGGGTTATCACATCGCCGTTTTGGATTCCGGCATTGTATGCCGGGCTGTCTGCTGATACCTGGTTTACGTAAACGCCTAAGGGCAGTCCGCTCTGCCGCATGGTTTCCGAAACTTCCTGTCCGGTAATACCGAAATAGGGGGCCGGAATTCCATTATACAGCTTTTCCAGAACAGCCTTGTAATCCGACAGAGAGTATACCATGGTTATGAAACCGTTTTCTTCCGCATAATCCTGCGTGGCCCAGCCGATCAGCTGTCCGTCTGTATTCAGAAGAAATGTCCCCTGGGGTACATTTGCATTTACTGTGGTGTAAAACAGACGGCTGCTTCCGTCCACCACCGGCATGTTTTTCGCCACATAGGAAATCTGTCCGGTGCTGATGGAATGCACTACGCCGGCGGGACTTCCGCAGGCAAATACCAGATCTCCCTGAGCGGCTGCGTAGGAATTGCCCAGCTCCAGCACCTTGATCTGCGCAGCAGTCTTTTCACTGACCGCTTCTGCCGCCACACTGATCACCGCCATACCGGAAATGGAATCAGCGCCTTTCAGCTGGCCCGCCGCCTGTGTGCCGTCTGCAAGGGTTATCTCCAGGGAATCCGCGTTTTCCACCGCAGCGCAGGGCGCAAGGATCAGATACTCCTCGTCTGTTGCCTCCACAATGGCGCCGGCATACATGCCGGAAGTCTCCACCGGGTTATTGAACCAGTCCATCTGCGTCTTTACCGAGTGAATGGTAACGATTCCCTTATCCGCCTCTTTGGCCAGATCATTCAGGCTGGCATACATGGCCTCCAATTCGTCAATGGAAAACTGGTACTTCTCCACCTCATTGCGGACAACCTCTTCCAGAGGCTCCGATTCCTCTGCCGTCGTTGTTTCCGGCGGAGCCGTAGGGGCGGTGGTCTCCGGTTCATCCTTTGGAATCGAAATCGGCGCACTTTCCGTCTCATCCTCCGGCGTCAGGTATTTTCTGGCCAGAGGTTCCGAAACCACAAAGGTTACTGCCGCCAGCAGACCGAACAAAACTGCACAGAAACATAAAAGAAGAAATCGGCGGAATATCTGAGCTCTGCTCCATTTCGGCTTTACGATCTTTTCATTTATAAACCGGCGTTTTTCTGGATCCTGTTCCAGGTTGTTCTTATCCGGCAACCAGCACACCTCCTTCAAAAATGACCTATCCCTATTATACGTGGGAAGGGCATTTTATGCAAGCGGAACCTACGTGCTGCTGCCTGGCGCAAAACCAGACATTTCCCCTTCTTTGTCCCCCTTTTCCCCACCGGTTGGGGCTTTCACGAAGCCCCGCTTTATGATATACTTATGGCTGTGATAAAACCGCCTGACAAAGGCAGCAGCAGTCATGGAATTTTTATGAATCAATCGAGGAACTTTTTATGAATCAAAAAGCACTGCAGACTTTAGAATACGATAAAATCATCCGCCAGCTGGAGGAATACGCCACCTGCCCTTTGGGAAAGGAGCTTTGCCGGGATCTTCTCCCCTCTTCCGACCTGACGGAAATCAAACGGACCCAACAGGAAACCACAGACGCAGTCAGCCGTGTGCGGATGAAGGGAAGCATTTCCTTTACCGGCTGTAAGGATGTGGGCGGCTCCTTGAAGCGCCTGGAGATCGGAAGCTCCTTAAGCATCCCGGAGATCCTCTCCATCAGCTCTCTTCTGACTGTGGCCGCCCGTGCCAAGGCCTACGGCCGTCACGAGGACAGCGAACTTCCTGATGACAGTCTGGAAGAACTGTTCCGGGGACTGGAGCCCTTAACACCGGTTAATACAGAGATCAAACGCTGCATCCTTTCAGAGGATGAGGTCAGCGACGACGCCAGCCCCGGACTGAAAAAGGTCCGCCGGGCCATGAAGAACGCGGCGGACCGCCTGCACTCCCAGTTAAATGCCATTCTGAATTCCAACCGGACTTATCTGCAGGACGCAGTCATCACCATGCGTGACGGCCGCTATTGTCTGCCGGTAAAATCCGAGTACAAAAACCAGGTGGCCGGTATGGTCCACGACCAGTCTTCCACCGGCTCCACCCTGTTCATCGAGCCTATGGCCGTGATTAAGCTGAATAATGAAATGCGGGAACTGGAAATCGCCGAACAGAAGGAAATCGAGGCGGTTCTTGCAGACTTAAGCAGCCGCCTGGCCCCCTGGACCGAAACGATCCTGACAAACCAGCAGCTTTTGGGACAGCTTGACTTTATCTTTGCCCGCGGCGCCCTTTCCCGTCACTATAAAGGGAGCCAGCCGAAATTCAACGATAAGGGAATCATCTCCATAAAAGACGGCCGCCACCCTCTCCTGGATCCGGCCAAAGTGGTTCCCATTACCCTGACTCTGGGAAAGGATTTTGATCTTCTGGTGGTCACCGGTCCCAATACCGGCGGAAAGACCGTCTCCTTAAAGACGGTGGGACTCTTCACCCTTATGGGACAGGCGGGACTCCACATTCCGGCATTCGAAGGCTCCGAGCTGGCCGTATTTAACGAAGTCTTTGCCGATATCGGAGATGAGCAGAGCATTGAACAGAATCTAAGTACCTTTTCCGCCCACATGACAAATACGGTGCGGATCCTTCAGCAGGCAGACAGCCATTCCCTCTGTCTCTTTGATGAACTGGGGGCCGGAACGGATCCTACGGAAGGCGCAGCCCTGGCAATTGCCATTCTCACCTTCCTCCACAATATGAAATGCCGCACCATGGCCACCACCCATTACAGTGAGCTGAAGGTTTTTGCTCTGTCCACACCGGGCGTGGAAAACGCCTGCTGCGAGTTTAATGTGGAAACTCTCCAGCCTACCTACCGCCTTCTGATCGGTATTCCGGGAAAGAGCAACGCTTTCGCCATTTCAAAGAAGCTTGGTCTGCCGGATTTCATTATTGAAGATGCCAAAACCCATCTGGAGGATTCTGACGAGGCCTTTGAGGATCTTTTGGCCCATCTGGAAGAGAGCCGGGTTACCATTGAAAAGGAACAGGCCGAGATCCAGTCCTACAAGGCGGAGATCGCCCAGCTGAAAGCCCGTCTGACCCAGAAGGAAGAGCGCCTGGATGAGCGGAAAGAAAAGATGATCCGAAACGCGGCTGAGGAGGCCCAGCGGATCCTGCGGGAAGCCAAGGAGACTGCAGACCAGACCATCAAGGAAATCAATAAGCTTTCTGCTGATTCCGGTCTGAACCGCCAGTTAGAGGCCCAGCGCACGAAACTGCGGGATAAACTGAAAGCTACCGACGAAAAACTTGCCATCAAGCAGAAAGGCCCCCAGAAGACCATTTCTCCCAAGAAATTAAAGATCGGCGACGGAGTAAAGGTCTTAACCCTCGGCCTGAAAGGCACAGTCAGCACCCTTCCCAACGAAAAGGGCGATCTGTACGTGCAGATGGGTATTCTCCGGTCCCTGGTAAATATCAAAGATCTGGAACTTTTAAAGGAGCAGGATATTACCGGCCCCTCCTTAAATACCGCTTCCTCCTCCCGAAAAGGCGGCGGAAGCCGGATCCCAACCGGAAAGGCAGCTACCATCTCTCCGGAGATCAATCTGATCGGCATGAACGTAGACGAGGCATGCTCCGTTCTGGATAAATATCTGGACGATGCCTACCTTTCCCGCCTGCCCTCTGTCCGTGTCGTCCACGGCCGCGGCACCGGCGCTCTGCGCGCCGGCATCCACAAGTATTTAAAGCGGCTGAAATACGTAAAGGAATTCCATCTGGGCGAATTCGGCGAAGGCGACAGCGGAGTTACCATCGTTACCTTTAAGTAAAGGCGGAGTCCATACCCGAAAAAATGCCGCCTGTCCGGCGGCAGGACTTCTACAGAAACATAAATAAGGAGGTTTCCACATTGGCAGAAAAGCAGAAAATCCTGATCGTAGACGATGATGCCAATATCGCAGAATTAATTTCTCTGTACCTGATGAAAGAATGTTACGAAACGCAGATCGTTGGAGACGGCGAGGAGGCCCTGAAGGTGTTTGCATCCTTCCGGCCCAATCTGATCCTTCTGGACCTGATGCTTCCCGGTATGGACGGCTATCAGGTCTGCCGGGAGTTAAGAAAAACCTCCCAGGTCCCCATTATCATGCTGTCAGCCAAAGGCGAGATCTTTGACAAGGTCCTTGGCCTGGAACTGGGGGCTGACGATTACATGATCAAGCCATTCGACTCCAAGGAACTGGTGGCGCGGGTAAAGGCTGTCCTCCGCCGCTACCAGCCTGCCGTATCCGCAGTTCCTTCTACGGACCAGCAGGGGGAATACGTAGAGTATCCCGACCTGATTGTCAATCTCACCAACTACTCGGTTATTTACATGGGCCATTCCATCGAAATGCCCCCCAAGGAGCTGGAGCTTTTATACTTCCTTGCCTCCTCGCCCAACCAGGTTTTTACCCGGGAACAGCTCCTGGACCATATCTGGGGCTATGAATACATCGGCGATACCCGCACGGTGGACGTACACATCAAGCGTCTCCGTGAAAAGATCAAGGATCATAAAAACTGGGCCCTGTCCACCGTATGGGGCATCGGCTATAAATTCGAGGTTAAGCGATGAGCCGTCGGTCCCTCTATTACAAGTTCCTGCTTGGATATCTGGTATTCGGTCTCCTGGGCTTTTTAATCATCAGCACCTTTGCCTCAAAGATGACCTACGAGCATCTGATCTCCCAGCAGGCAGATCTTTTGTATGATGAGGCCAGCCAGATGGCTTTGGACTGCAGCGCCGTTTACCGTGGAAGCGATGCGGATCTGGAAACCGTGGCAGACCAGCTGTCCATTATTTCTCCCTCACTCCAGTCGGAGATCTGGGTGGTAAACCGGGACGGAAGCGTGGCAGCCGACAGCACCGGCGGCACCCGGAAAGGCCTGACGGTGGACTTTGACCCCATTTCCATTGCCAATCAAAACTACGGCATCGGAAATTTTTACGGCGCATTTTCCTATGATGTGCTGAGCGTGTCCGCTCCCATCACGGGGAATTACACCACCTACGGCTACGTACTGGTTCACATGCCCCTAAGCCAGATTGCGGCCAGCCGGGACGGCATCTTAAATATCCTGTACATAACCAGCGGCATTATTTACGTTCTGTCCCTGATCATCCTTCTGGTCTTCACCCAGACGGTATATTTTCCTTTAAAGAAGATTACCGCCGGTGCCAACGAATACGCAGCCGGGAATCTGAAATACCGGATCGAGATCTCCTCCCGGGACGAGATGGGATATCTGGCCGACACCCTGAATTACATGTCGGATAAGTTAGACCAGATGGAAGAATACCAGCGGACCTTCATTGCCAATGTGTCCCATGACTTCCGCTCCCCGTTAACTTCCATCAAAGGCTACCTGGAAGCGATCCTGGACGGCACCATCCCGCCGGAGATGCAGGAAAAATATCTGACCCGGGTCATCACGGAGACCGAGCGTCTGAACAAGCTGACCCAGGGGATGCTGACTTTAAATTCCCTGGATAAAAAGGGACTTCTTACCCGTACCAACTTTGACATTAACCGTGTCATCAAGGATACCGCAGCTTCTTTCGAGGTGATCTGCGGGAAAAAAGACATTTCCTTTGATCTGACCTTTGCCGATAATATCCAGATGGTGTACGCTGACTTAGGCAAGATCCAGCAGGTGCTTTATAATCTGATCGACAACGCCATCAAGTTCAGCCACAGCGGTTCCACCATCTATATCCAGGCCTTTCCCAGGCACGAAAAGATCTTCGTATCCGTAAAAGACACCGGAATCGGCATTCCCAAAAACAGTCTTAAAAAGATCTGGGAACGGTTTTACAAAACAGACTTATCCCGCGGCAAAGACAAGAGCGGAACCGGCCTGGGCCTGAGCATCGTAAAAGAAATCGTTCAGTCCCATGGGGAAAACATCGACGTAATCAGCACGGAGGGCGTGGGGACCGAATTCATCTTCAGCCTCCCCCGTTCCACCAACCTGTAAGCCGGAAAAAATCGTAAGTTTTCCGTCATAAAATCTTCCCCCTTTTCCCCGCCCCGCTCTATTCTCAAAAAATGGCCGGCATGGTATAATAATTGAGGAGCAGGCATTATACCTGCACAGCAATCACGATCTATCAAAAGAGGAGGGATTCTTTTGAAAATAGCAAAGCATGTCATGCCTCTTATGCTGGCAGCCGGTCTGTTTTCCGCATTGGGTCCGGCAGACGTTTATGCCAGAGAAAAGATTGATCAGGTCTCCCTGACCTTCAGTCTGGACACGGACAACTGGACGGAACTGAATGTGGAAAGCGGCGATGACGGTTACTCGGTAAGAGAGGTCACGCTTCTGCCGGACGGTATGGGCGATTCCTCTACTCCCTGTGCCGTAGTTGTTCTGGACGCAGAAGAAGATTATTATTTTTCCAGCATTAAGAGCAAATATTTCGAACTGGAAGGCGAAGGCGCTGTTTTCAGCGAAGCCGCCCGCAGCAACAGTAACTCCACTATGACCGTATCTGTACGGCTGAAAGATCTGGGGGAAGGCCAGGTGGAATCTCCCACGAATCTGACCTGGACAGACACCGGCATCGCCACATGGGATCCTGTAGGCGGAGCCGGCACCTATTCCGTCCGCATCCGCCGGAATGGAGAAGCAATGGGTACTGCCAGCGCTCCCCAGACGGATATCACGGTATATAACCTTTCTACCAAGATTACCAAAACCGGCGATTATGTTTTCCAGGTCCGCGCCAATGGCATTTACAGGAAAACCCAGTCCAGTGAATGGGTTGATTCCCCTGTCCTTACTGTAGATGAAGCTGCCCTGGCCTACATTCAGGCCCATGCTGCGGAAGATACGGGAAGTGCAGGAAGCTGGCACCAGGATGAGCTGGGAAGCTGGTACCAGTACACCACCGGCGATGTTCCAAAGAGCGAATGGCGCCAGATTGATGATTACTGGTATTACTTCAACGAATCCGGCTATATGGTTACGGATCAGTGGATCGACCGCTATTACGTGGGAAGCGATGGAAAGATGCTTACCGACACCATCACCCCCGACGGCTATTACGTTGACGAGACCGGCGCCTGGGCTCCGAAATAATGCCCCTGTCCCGGCATTCTCCAGCAGGCTGCAGATCATAACTTTTCTTACATAAAAAATCCGGCAGAATGCATCCGTGATGCATCTGCCGGATTTTTGCAATGCAGAATCTTAAGCTGCCTTTTTACATTAATCCAATACCAGTCTGGCCGCGCCGTAAATTCCAGCGTCATTTCCCAGCTTTGCCAGGGTCAGGACACCTTTATTGGCTGATATGGCCACATAATTATCGTAGTACTTCTGGATCACATCGATCAGGAACTGGCCGGCTCTGGATACACCGCCGCCGATTACAAAAGCTTCCGGATCCACCGTAAGAGCAATCTGTGCGCAGGCCAGCCCCAGGTAGCGCCCTACCGTCTCGGTTACCTGGAGAGCCAGGGCATCACCGCTCTTTGCGCAGTCCAGCACATTCTTAGCGGAAATATGGTCCTCAAACCGGCGCATGGCAGAAGGCGTTTCATCGGCAGCCAGAGCCC
>DVKS01000179.1 GCA_018715905.1 Candidatus Caccovicinus merdipullorum
TCTAAATGAATATGGTTTGGCTGTTGCTATGACTTTTGTAATGACAAACCTTGACAAAATACAGGCAGGTTTTAATTCTTGCTTTATTGTACGATATTTGCTTGAAAAAGCAGATACCGCACAACACGCAATCTCTTTACTTATGGAATTGCCGATAGCTTCTAACTGCAATATTTTAGTTGCAGACAAGGCCGGGGAAATGGCAGTTGTAGAATGTACGCCTACCGCAAAGAGGATACGGAAAGCAATTTGCTCTAATAAAGGCAAAATCGTATGCACCGTTAATAGTTTTACTTCCGATGAAATGAAGCCCTTTGATATGGCGAACGGAGATGATTATTTCTCCGATAGGCGATACCAAACGGTTATAGATAGTTTTTCAACTCATATTCAAGACAGCTATATTGAAACGACAAAACAGCTTCTAAAAGGCGATTATGGGTTTATGTGTCAATATGACGCCTCTAATTTTGAAACGGTTTGGAGTTCCATATTCGATTTGAAAACGCTCATGATATATCGTGCAGAAGGTGATCCGAGAAAAAAGAAGTTCAGGGTAGATAACCGGCTGCACAGTATAGTGAAAGGACGTTAACTAAATCTGTCCGGGGTTTCAAGGCCGGATGCTATATCAATCCACTGCTGGTGCAGTGTGCCAACGCTGTTGTTACCAGCAAAAAGCATCCTGAGATTCGCAACCGTTATCTCCGTATCGAAAAGCATCGCGGTCACAAGAAAGCAATCATTGCCGTAGCAAGAATGCTTCTGACTGCATGATACCATGACTTCTCCGAAGCCATGGCATCCCTCCAGGGGATGCGCATGGTTCGCCAGGGTATTTGTCTCACTTTGCTCGACGCGAACCGGCGCTGGTATAATGTCTGCTTCGCAGACATTATACCACATGCTGAAGAATCGTGAAAACTATAATGCGGAACTTTACCGGGAATCCGATCTTCCTTCCTTTGACCGTGAGATCACGGTAGAACAGGCAATCGTCATCGCAAGAAATCAAGGTTATAAGATCAAGTCAGCTATCGCATAACCTTAACATTTCTCTATTTTTATGAAGATACCTACTCCACCTCCCTTTCATATATTGCTTTATACATCTTAAGTGAATAATTTATAATAAACACAGTTTTAGAAATTCAAAGTGCCATTTAAAAATACCTTTTGGCACTTTAAATGGCACATAAAAAGGCAGGATACACATGCACCCTGCCCACATTTCTGCATATTCTATTTCTGACAATTACAGTCCAAGGCCCTCCACCCAGGACGCCACATCTTCTTCGCTCACACCGGATCGGAACCGTTGTCCTTCCAGCCAATCCCCGGTTCCTGCCATCTCCGCCAGAAGCTGCCCGCTCTCGCCGATGCCGGAAGAAGCGGAAGTGCAGAAGGGGATCACTGTCTTGCCTGTAAAGTCATTGTTCTCCACAAAGGAATCTACCGGCCATGCGGCAATGCCCCACCAGATGGGGTACCCGATAAACACCGTATCGTAATCATCCCAGTTCTCCACCGTTGTGCTCACCAGTTCCACATCCCTCTGATCCGGGTTGTCATGTTCAACGGTTACGCGGCTGTTTTCATCCGTCCAGTTTAAGTCTGCATCCGTATAGGGTTCCGTGGGTTCCAGTTGGAACAGGTCGCCGCCCACAGCTTCTGCAATCATATTTGCTGCTTCTTCCGTATTTCCGGTGGCAGAATAATAAACAACCAGAGCCTTCCCGTTTCCGTCTTTTTCCGCCTGCTCCTGTGAGTTTTCTGTTTCCTCTGCGGCATCTTCACCGGCAGCGCTGCCCTCAGTCTCTTCTTCCGTCTGGTCTTCTGTCTGCTCCGTGGCCTCTGTCTGTGTCTGGGCCTCCGTCTGCACCTGGGTCTCAGCAGCCGTCTGCTGAGAGGAAGAACCGGCTCCGCAGCCTGCCAGTACTGTCACTGCCGCAAGAATCGCCGCAATCCATCCTCTGTTTCTTTTTTTCATCATATCCGCACTCTCCTTTTTCTGCTGTTTTTATTATTTGTTTTTATTGTTTACTTTTATTATTTATTTTTGTTGTCTGCTTCTGTTTTTCTTTTTTCTGTCCTTCCGCCTGCTGCTGTTCTCCTGTCTGCTGTTTTCCCGTCTGCTGCTGCCCTGCTTTTCTGCCGTTTATGGTACTTTTATTTTCTCCCGGCCCCTGCCCTTATCTGGTTTTTCCAGAAGGTCTCGGCATCCTTGATCCACCCTTCGGCCCTGGTTCCTGTCCCCAGGCCGAATCCATGTCCCAGCCCCTCATACACATGAAATTCCGTGGGAATTCCCATGGCATTCAGCATCTTAAGCCGCCGTTCCATGACTCTCCAGTTGGCAATGCCGTCCCGGCTTCCCACACAGGCATAAACAGGCGCATCCTTTTCCGACACGGCGGAGTAACCGGTATACTGCATGATTACAGCCGCTGCCTTTACCTGAAGTTCATCGGCATGGTCATGGATGAATGCAATCGCCCGGGCCAGATCTTCATAAGGTTCATCCGGCCGGTAAATCAGGGCAAATCCATTACAGCCGGACCGGCTTACTTCCAGCGCATGGGGAAAGCTGTCCTGCATGGCACCTACATAATAAAAGGCGCCTCCCGCATTCATTATTCCGAACTCCCGCCCCGGCTCACCGGGAAAAAAGAACAGGCCTGTGTCCCGTTTTGCAGGGTTCTTTCCCATCTCTTCTTCTGTATAAATCGGGAAAAAGATCCGACGGCCTTCCAGTGACCACGCTTTCAGCTGGTTCAGGATATCCAGTGTCTTTTCCGTGAAAATGTGGGAATACCACAGGTAAACCCGGCTGCTGCTGACTTCCCGCAGCGTAAGGCTCCCGGGAAGGGAGAAATTCACCGGAAACAGGAGCCTGCCAAAATCTCCAAAAGCCGGATCATGGATCACTTCTTCTATCACAGTATCTTCTGTAAATGGCTCAAATTTGATTTTCCCACCTCCTGTCACCAAACAATTGCTTTGCCTGTTTCTGGTATCATTATATAAAAGTTTTCTTCAAAACAGAATTTCCTGTTTTTTTGCTGGTATATACCCGTAAGTTTTAACCTGGCGGTTCTGCGGAAGGTAAAATGAACTTTCAAAAAAGAAACGGCGGCCTTGATTTTCTCAATGCCGCCGCAAAAGTTAATGCAGAACACTTTTTCCCATAGTCTGCAGACCCTCTTTTCCCCTGTCACATAAATGTTTCATCCCTGAGCACTTCCGCAAGATCCATCTTTGACACCGTTCTCCACCCAAGCCAGAAGGCCAGACCTGTAAAAGCAAAAACCGCCAGTATAAAGATTCCTACAGGAATCACCGGGGCATTCTCCAGAAGAAGCCGGGGATCAAGGTAGGTCCACTTCATAAAAAACCAGGACGCCGCCGCAAGAACCGGAAGTGCCGCCAGTACGGGCCGGCCAGCCAAAACAAGGGCTTCTGCCAGAAACATCGTTCGGATCTCCCCGGGCGTCATGCCCACGGACAGATATCTGGCCATCTCCCGCCGTCTCTGACGGATAAATCCCAGAGCATTGAAAAATACACCGCTTATGCCGATCACTCCGATCAGCACACAAAAGCTGCCTAAAATCGCTGCAAGAGCCTGATTTGCCCGGTCGCTTTCCTGCTTCTCCTGGATCCGGTTTTCCGTTTCCACCTGGTATCTCCTTCCAAGAAGGCCGGAAAGCTCATCCTCCAGCCTTTCCAGCCGGAAAGCTTCCTGCTGATTTTGCTGCCTGCCGGATGGATCTGTACTGTCCTCCCTCTCCGGCATTTCCGCCTTTACCTGGATAAAACAGTCTCCTTCCGCTCCCCCCACAGTCTCTTTCACAGTTTCCCATAAAGACGCGGGAAAAATATGGAGCATCTCATAGTAATCCTGTGTCTGGTACTCCTCTTTCAGATTGGGAAATGACGGACTGTAACATAATACCGGAAGTGTAACGCAGCCATTGCCGGCCTCATCTTTCAATACCGTCTCCGGTACCGTTTCATCCAGATACGGCAGGCTGTGATAGATCCTGAAATTCGGATCCCTGTCATCTCTCACCTGATTGAAAATGATAACTCCCTCCAGACTTTCCCTGGCCCCGTTCTGCCGGCAGCAGCGCAGAAAACTTTCATCATCCAAAATGTAGATCGGCGCATTCACAAGCCATCCCTCTTCTGTTTTCTGGACAAATGCCTCCGATGCATCTGTAAATCCCCCGGCCGCCTGAAATTCCCGGCTGAGTTCTCCCGGTCTTACCAGCCTCCTGGTCTCTGCCTTCTGGTAAATCACTGCTTCCCGTACGCCGGGAAGACTCCGCACGGCTTCTTCATCATAAAACCTGCCGATCTCCGTCTCCTTTACCGTAACCATAACATCCCATACGTTCCGGAACCGGTCAAAATACGTAATCTGCGTATTGAGGGAAGAAATTGCAAAAAAACACTGTACAAGACCAAAAGAAATCAGCGAAAATGCCAGCGAAAGAGAGGCCGTCCTTACAGCCTTTTTTCTTGCCGAAAGGCCGCTGGCCGCAAGTTCTCCCGGGATGCCGAATATCAGTCTCAGAATGAAAGAAGATCCCGGCAGAAAAGAACGTTTCCCTCTGACGCCTTCCATCTTGCGGCTGTCCCGGATGGCCTCCAGGGGCGATATGCGGCTTAAGCGCCGTGCCGGCCCCCATGCTGAGAAAAATGCCGTAACTCCCGTCAAAAAAGCCGCCGTCCCAGGGACCAGCAGATGGCAGGCAAATTCCGCCATCATCCGGCCTTCAATGGCCTGATCCGCAATAAAATTTCCCCATGCCAGCACACCTGCGCTGCCCAGGATCCCGGCTCCGATTCCAAGAGCTCCCGGCAGAAGGCACAGCGCCGCCGTCTCCTTAAGAAGCATCCTCTTAATCTGCCCCGGCGCTGCCCCAACACTGGAAAGGATCCCCAGCTGCCGGATCTTGCTTTCCATCAGCACAGCAAAGGCATGACGGATAATAAGAATCAGAGAAAAACAGGCCGCCGCCAGCACGCCCCCAAACAATACCAGAACACCCCAGGCCTCAATCGAATCCGGATAACGGGCATCCACCGCAAAATACAGATTTAAAAGGCTGGTATGATAGACCACGTTCCCTTCCCCAAGTCCTGCAAGCCGGGCAATCCGCGGAAGATCCTCATATGCTGAGGATGGGTTATAAAGCCGGATATCCACCGTCCATTCCCCATCCCGGGATTCCTCCGGATTCACTGCGGCGCTTTCTACATTGGCATAACCTCTGACCAGATCCAGCTCCTCCATTCCCATCCGCCCCTCCAGAC
Organism: Candidatus Caccovicinus merdipullorum; assembly: GCA_018715905.1. Lineage (GTDB taxonomy): Bacteria > Bacillota > Clostridia > Lachnospirales > Lachnospiraceae > Caccovicinus > Caccovicinus merdipullorum. The sequence goes on from DVKS01000179.1 coordinate 5,323, forward strand.
GGGCATGAAAACCTCCCTCTTCCTCTCTAATCCGCATCACCTCGTAATTCCACACATTGTAAAAAATACTGCACAAAAGCGATAAAAACAAAGCAGAAATAAAAACCGCTGTCATTACAGTCCAGGCGGCGCCCCGGTTATTGCGAAGATCATGCCCCAGGTATTCCCTCCACATCGTTTCACCGCCCTTCCTGCATCTGCCTTATTCCGGCAGCGCCCTTTTTCTCATCTGATACGATCCGCCCGTCTTCCAGCGTAATCATCCGGTCTGCTTCCAGACCGATCTTTTCATCATGGGTGACCAGAAGAATGGTCTGTCCGTAATTCCGGTTAAACAGCTTCAGCAATTCCACAATCTCTCTGGAATTTTTCCTGTCCAGGTTTCCCGTAGGCTCATCGGCCAGAAGAATTGCCGGGCGGCAGATCAGAGCTCTGGCAATGGCTGTCCGCTGCTGCTGACCGCCGGAAAGCTGCCCCGGAAGGGCATCCAGTTTATGGCGGATCCCCAGTGCATCCGTCACCTTCCGAAAAAAGTCCGGATCCGGCTTTCTTTTGTCCAGCGCCAGAGGGAGAAGGATATTTTTCTCTGCCGTAAGAGTCGGAATCAGATTGTAAAACTGATAGACGATCCCTGCCTTCCTCCGGCGAAACAGCGCCGCCTGGGCAGGATTCATGCGGGAAATATCCTGTCCTTCCACCAGAATCTTTCCTTTTGTAGGCCGGTCCACACTGCCCAGCAAATGAAGCAGAGTGGACTTTCCCGATCCGGAAGGCCCCATAACAGCAATGAATTCTCCCGCCTCCACAGACAGATCGATCCCGTCCAGCGCCTTTACCTGATTGTCTCCAAAACCGTATATCCTGCTTACCTTTTCACACCGAAGAATCTCCACCTTCTTATCCCTCCTGTTTTTGGGAAATTTCTGCCTTTTGGGCCCCTCTTCCATCCTTTCTTCCATTCTGCCAGAGAAAAGTGACATCTCAGTGACACCAAACCATCATGCTCCGGCAGAGTCTGTGCGGTAAAAACGGATTTCAAAATACGCCCCGCCTTCCGGCCGGTTTCCTGCTGAAATAAGGCCGTTCTGCATTTCCAGCAGCGAACCTGCCAGAGAAAGTCCGATCCCAAGTCCCTGATCCCGCTTATTTTTTCCCCGGTAAAACCGTTCAAACAGGTGGGGAATATCCTCTGGCAAAAATCCTTCTCCTTCATCCAGGATCCGGATTTCCGTATAAAGAAAATTGGAAGAATAATCGCATAAGATCCGGCTTCCCTCCGGCGAATGTTCCATGGAATTTTTCAGAAGGTTCATTATGGCTTCCATGGTCCATTCCATGTCTCCGGTAAACTCTGCCCTTCCCCGGTCCGGCACCTGGATCTGTATGCCCCGGTCTTCGGCAAATTCCGCAAGATTCTCTGCCGCCAGTTCAAGGACCGTATAAACATCCACCGGTTCCCGTCTAAGAGTTAACGTACCGGAATCAATGGTGGAAAGCAGCATAAGTTCTTCCTCCAGCCGGTTCAGACGTCTGAGCTGCCGGCCTATCGCTTCTGTGTACCGGCCAGGCTCTTTCTTTTCCATAATCTGCAGAGTAAGAAGGGCTGCCGTAAGAGGCGTCTTTATCTGATGAGCGATATTGATGAGATTTTCCCGGAAATTTTCTCTGGCCTTCTCCGCGTTTTCCCTCATGGTATACAGATGACCCACCGTCTTATAAATCTCGTCCTGAAGAGAGGAAAATTCATCCTCTTCTTCTAAAATCAGCGGAATATTCTCTCCTTCATTAGCCTTCTCCAGACAGACTGTAAGTTCACCGATCCGTCTGCGTTTTCTTCCTGCCTCCTGGCGGGCGGAAAAAAGAAAGCCGGCCAGAATCCCTGCCATTACGCCTCCCTGCAGAAAAATCACGCCGGCTTCCTGTTCATGGCCGAAATCTTCCTTGCTGTACCCGTATTTTTCCAGAAAATCTTCCTGATATCCGGTATCACTTTGTTCCTCTGCAGAAAGAGACAGATATTCTTTCAGAGAAAAAAGAAGATCTGCCTCCATTTCCGGATTGTTATTCCGTATTGTCTGATAAAAACGGGATACCTGGACGTAAGACGCCTTTTCATACCGTCCCTGCCAGAAACACCCCAAAAGAAGCATCCCGCCCAGGCAAAGCAGCAGAGGAAGCAGAATCCACGGGTTTTCCTTTCTTTCACTCATAACGTATCCTCCATGCGATATCCGAAGCTGCGGACCGTTTTCAGACAGGCCGGATGGCCCAGCTTCTCCCGGAGCCGTTTCATGGCTACGGTCAGGGTATTATCATTGACGTAGCTGCCGCTGCTGTCCCATATCCGTTCCAGCAAAAGTTCTCTGGTAATGGTCCGCCCTTTATTCATCATCAGCAGTTTCAGGATTTCATATTCTGCCCGGCTTAAGGAAACCGGTTCCTGGCGGACCGTAACCGTCATTTTTTCCGTATTCAGCGCAAGAAAGTCACAGGTAATTTCCCTTTCCTGCCAGCCGTCGGCACGCCGGAGGAGAGCCAGCACACGAGAATGAAGAACAGGGAGGGCAAATGGTTTTGTCAGATAATCGTCTGCCCCGCGCCGAAAACCCTTTACGATATCTTCGGTCTCTCCCCGGACAGTAATCAGAATTACAGGAAGTTTCGGCCACCTGGACCGGATCCAGCTGCACAGCTCGTCCCCGTTCCCATCGGGAAGGATCCAGTCTGTCAGGACCATATCCGGCCGGCTGCTTTCCATGGCTTTTCGAATGGATGAAATTGACGAAAAGAGAACCGTCTGTATTCCTTCATCCTCCAGATACTCTTTCACCGCCCCGGCAATCGCCCCATCATCCTCCGCATAATAAAGACAGGCCATCGGTCTCCTCCTCTCCATCTTTTCTTTTCCATTTTCTTTCACCGCATCCTTTTGCTGCGTTCTTTCGCGGTTTCCTTTCAACGTTTCCTTTGCTGTTTTCTTCCGCCGTTTCTTTTCGCAGGTTCCATCGCCGAAAAGAAAAAACGGTCACCCCTGAAACACCCCATAGCTTCCGATCACCGCCCCGCAGGAATCCGGCCGATGTCCGATCTGAACTGTTCTGGCAATGGGAATACCCGGACCGGCATATTCCTTTACCAGCGCTTCGATTCCCGGACATTCTCCCTCCTCTTCCATCCGAAGAAATGTCCCCAGCAAAATGCCGCCTGCCGTTTCGAAAACTCCCATCTGCCTTAACTGCGCCAGACAGGAAGCCATCTGCGGCGCCAGACCGCCGGACGCTTCCAGAAGAAGGATTTTCCCCTTCATATCCGGCCAGTACTCCGTTCCTGAAAGCTTTAAAAGGCACCGCATATTTCCGCCCAGTATCCGCCCTTCCATCCGGTTTCCCTGGATAAATTCATAAGAAAAGTTAAACAGCTCCGTCTCTTCTCCTGCCATAAATTTCCGGAAGGCCTCCCTCTGCCAGCTGCCCTCTTCATGAGTAAGATTTCTTGCCTGATAAAGCACCGATTCCTTCCCTGTCTTTGCATAAATGGCATTTAAAACTGTAGTCAGATCGCTGTACCCCCAGAAAACCGCTCTGCTTTCCCGGATCTCCTGATAATTTAAAAACGGCAGGATCCCATTGGCCGCATCGCCTCCCGACACATCAAAAATGAATCGCACCTCCGGATCCCGGAAAAAATCCATCAGACTTTCTGCCCGTTCTTTCGGTGTCCCGGAAAAGGCCGTTCCGTTCCGCCGATACAGGCAGTCTGAAAATACCGGTTCAAGCCCTTCTTCCTTTAGAAGCTCTGCCAGTTCATCCATCTGCTCCCGCCGGCTTTCCGGCAGCCCGTTGGAACAGGCAATGATCGCCGCCTTCGGCCCGGTGTCCGTATTCTTTCCCTCCGACAGCGGGCCGCCGGGGTGAATGTATGGAAATTTACAGCAGTATTCTGCAGTCCTCACAGGTTTCCTGCACCTCCTTAAGATATATGCATGCAGACATTATACCATACCCATCCCCTCCCCTGCGATACTCTGTTGAAAATCTTGTCCTGCTGTGAAAGTCCTGCCGCCGGATACTCCCGGCATCCGCCTGCCGGGCTGATTACACAAAATACGCCGCCAAAACTTTTATGGGATGGCTGGTGCGTTTGCCTCCGGCGCATGATGGTTCACTTTATACACCAGCTGTACTCCGTCTCCGGCCAGTCTGTTGATTTCCTTTAAAGAAAATTCTGCCGTTACACCGGCAGGCAGGTATCCCATCCGCTCAAATACCGATGGAAAGCCCGGTATCCTTTCGGCGTACTTTCTGTAAGAATCTCAATCACATGCGCATCGGGACGCCCCTTGGCCGAATACGTCCCCGACTCCCAGGGAATCTCCCCGGCAGTATCCAGAGAAACGTAATACAGCTCCGCCTGATCAGCTGCTACATAATCCCCTTCCGGAACAGAAGAGATATCACTGTAATCCAGCTTTTTTTCTCCCACAAATAAAAAGACAGGCTGTCTGAAACAGTCTGCCTTTTTAGCCATGTTATTTCTGATGATGCCGGCAAAAGACCTTTTAGTCCAGCATCATTTTTCCCGAACATCATAATCCAGATACGCGCCTTTCATGGGACTGGCCGCCAGTTCGCCGAACAGCCTAAGCACGCCTTTTCTGTACTTGCGGGGCTTTGGCTGCCAGTTGGCCCGGCGTTCTGCCAGGATGGCATCCATCTCTTCCGCCGTCTTCCGCTCCCCTTTCACCCCGATGATATTTAACTTCCGGTCAAAAACATCGATCTCAATCAGATCATCCTTCTCCACCAGGGCAATGGGACCGCCGTCCACCGCTTCAGGGCTGCAGTGACCGATCACCGGACCGGTAGAGGCGCCGGAAAAGCGTCCATCGGTAATCAGCGCAATGCTCCGTCCCAGCTCCTTATCCGAAGAAATCGCCTCTGAAGTATAAAACATCTCCGGCATGCCGCTGCCCTTGGGTCCTTCATACCGGATGAATACCGCATCCCCTTTCTCCACCTCATGATGAAGAACCGCAGCAAGACACTCCTCCTCGCTGTCAAAAGGCCGGGCCCGGAGAATGGCGTGATGCATTTCCTTCGGGCATGCAGTGTGCTTGATCACCGCCCCTTCCGGAGCCAGATTCCCCTTAAGGACGACAATAGATCCCTCTGTGCCGATGGCCTGGTCATAAGGACGGATAATATCCTGTCGGGTCAGATGGCAGCCGTACCTCTCATTAAACTGAGCCAGCCATTTCTCACACCGCTCATAATATCCGTTCGCCTTCAGCTCCTCAAGATTTTCTCCAAGGGTTCTGCCGGTAATGGTCATCACATCAAGATGAAGATGTTCCTTAATTTCTTCCATGATCGCCGGCACACCGCCTGCATAGTAAAAGCACTCCGCAGGCCACCGGCCGGCCGGCCGCACATCCAGAAGATAATGGGCTCCCCGGTGCAGGCGGTCAAAGGTATCTCCCGTAACCTCAAGGCCCAGCTCATGGGCAATGGCCGGAATATGGAGCAGGCAGTTGGTGGAGCCGGAAATGGCGGCGTGAACCAGAATGGCGTTTTCGAAGCTTTCCATGGTAACAATCCGGCTGGGACGCATTTCCTCCTGTCCTGCCATTTCCACCGCCCGGCGTCCTGCCTGACGGGCGTATGCCAACAGGTCAGGGCTGGTGGCCGGCATCAGCGCGCTGCCCGGAAGCGCCAGTCCCAGGGCCTCTGCCATAATCTGCATGCTGGAAGCCGTTCCGATAAAGGAGCAGGCCCCGCAGCTGGGGCAGGCATTATGCTTCGCCCAGTCTAACTTTGCCTGATCAATTTCCCCCCGTTCAAACTTCGCGCTGTACATTCCCAGCTGCTCGAGAGTCAGCATATTGGGGCCGGCATTCATGGTTCCTCCCGGCACTACGACTGCCGGAATATCCACCCGCATCAGACCAATCAGATTCCCAGGCATCCCCTTATCGCAGCTGGCCAGATAAACGCCGGCGTCGAATGGGGTTGCATTGGCATGGATTTCGATCATATTGGCGATGATCTCCCGGCTGGCCAGACTGTAGTTAATGCCGTCTGTACCTTGACTCTCGCCATCACAAATATCGGTGCAGTAGTAGCGGGCGCCGTGTCCTCCTGCTTCCGCAATTCCTTTGCGCACTTCTTCCACAAGGCCTCCCAGATGGGCGCTGCCGGGATGGCTGTCTCCGGCAGTGCTTTCAATAATGATCTGGGGCTTGGACAGATCCTCCGGCTTCCAGCCGCATCCGATCCGCAGGGGGTCTATTTCAGGGGCCAGCGCCCGCATCTGCTGACTTGCAAGTTTGGTCATAATAACACCTCTTTCATCAGGATTTTGTCAGGAATCCGCCGTCTACCGGAATAGTAGCGCCATTCAGATAGTCGCTGGCGGAAGACGCCAGGAAAATGATGGGGCCCTTTACATCTTCCGGTGTTCCCCAACGGCCGGCAGAAATCCGGGCAGTACACTCATCCTTGCGTGCCTGGGTCATATTTGCGCACATCTCTGTATCCATATAGCCCGGGGCAATGGCGTTGCAGCAGATTCCATGATCCGCGCAGTCCGAAGCAATGCTCTTTGTCAGCTGCACGATGGCTCCCTTGGCCGCAGAGTAAGCAGGAACAGTAGTTCCGCCAAAATAAGAATTCATCGACGCAATATTAATAATCTTGCCCACAGTCTCCTTATCACGCATTACCTGAATCGCTTTCTGGCACATGAACCACACATGGTTCAGATCCACATTGATTACCAAACGCCACTCCTCCTCAGGGAATTCCCACGGCTCATACCGGCGCTGTATCCCTGCTGCAGGTATCATAACATCCAGCCGTCCTCCCAGCAGCGCCATGGCCTCATCAAACATCCGGTCAATCTCTTCCTTCCGGGAAAGGTCTCCCGCTACCGCATACGCCTTATATCCCATAGACTGATATTCTTCTACTACCTTCTGCAGCTTTTCTGCCTGCAGATCCATCAGAACAACCTCCGCACCGTTTTCCAGCAGCCCTTCCGCCATCCCGCGTGAAAGACCCTGTGCTCCTCCTGTAACGATGCACTTTTTCCCTGCAACGCTAAACTGTTCTTTGTAATTAAAACTCATAACCATATCCTCCTGTTCTGAAAAATTCTTATTTTTTAATCAATACTGAAAACAATCATATATTAACCATCGGGAAAATCAAGTCAGCGAATCAGGAACGTACAAAAAGCTTCTGAAAATACGCAGACAAAGAATACTGCAACATACCCGATCAAAAACGGCATCTCCGCTTTGGCGATATCCCCCATCTTCAGTCCTGATACGGTTGACGCTGAGAAAATATTTACCGCTACGGGAGGCGTCATAGTTCCTACAACATTGGAAATACAAACGATCATCCCAAAATGGATCACATCAATTCCCATGCTCTTAGCGATAGGCCAGAGTACCGGTACAAGGAGAACTGCGATAGCTGTTCCTTCCATAAAAGTCCCGAAGATCAGCAGAATGATCGCCACAACCAGGCAGAAAAGCGTTTTATTCAGATTGAGGGCAATAACTGCATCAACCATGGCCTGGGAGACTCCCGAATATGTAAACACCCAGGAAAAGGCGGTAGAAGCCGCGATGATAAACAGGATCATGGCGGAACTCTTCGCAGAGTCCTTCAGGATAGGAATGATTTCCTTAAATGTCAGTTCCTTATAAATAAAAACTCCAGCTATCGTCGCCCACACTACTGCTACTGCAGCACTTTCGGTAGCAGTAAACATACCAGAGTAAATTCCCCCAAGAATGATGATGGGCGTCAGCAGAGCGGGAATCGCATCCGCAAAAATCCTTAAAATTTCTCCGGCACTGTACTTGTGCTGCTGCTTAGGCCATTTTTCTTTACGGGCAAAGAAAATCACTTCCGCCATCAGAACCAGTGCAATAACAATACCGATCATCATGCCCTGCGTGAACATGCTGCTGACCGATGCGCCAGTCAATGTACAGTAAATAACCATAATGATAGACGGCGGGATGATCGGACCAAGGCCGCCGGAAACAACCAGAAGACCCGCTGTACGGTCACCCGGATACCCCAGATCAACCATATCCGCATACAGCATGGTGCCAATGGCAATAACCGTAGCCGGCGCGGAGCCGGACAGAGCCGCAAAGAACGCGCAGGCCAGCACCAGGGCCAGACTCATTCCGCCTCGTACATTTCCTACCAGGCAATTGGCAAACCGGACAATACGGCGGGAGATCCCTCCTTTTGTCATCAGGTTGCCTGCAAGGACAAAAAACGCGATGGCCGATCCGAATTGCACCGTCTTTTCCGTGATCTTTACAATTCTCATAATAGATTCCCCATTCTTCTTTGTATTCTTCTTACATATTCCGCGATCATATCGCCAATCGATTGGTATATTATTACTATACCATTGACAATATCATAAGTAAATTTTATTATATTTATATAACATATGTTTTACTTATCAATTCCAGTTTTATCCTTTTCTTCGCCAGGGAACCTTGAGAACGATTCAGACTAAACCTGCATGCGCCGGCAGCAAGACATTCAGCGAAATTAATTCAGAAGGGAGAATTGTTATGACCTTAACACAGATGCTTCATTTTCAAACCATATGCCGATTCAACAGCTTCACCAAGGCGGCACAGGCATTATATATCAGTCAGCCCGCATTATCTTTGTCCATCAAAAAGCTGGAGGAGGATGCAGGCATGACTCTTTTTCAGAGCGATGTCCGCGGCCCTGTCCTTACCCGAGAGGGGAAGGTCATGCTCCGCGAAGTTAACCGAATCTTAAGCCAGTATCAGGAAATGCTTTCTGCTCTTCAGGAAACAGGAAAAGGCCGATCCTATCTGAGAATCGGCCTGTCCAGTATATTAAGCAATACCGTGTTCCCCTCGCTTTGGGGAGAGTTTATCCGCCAGTATCCTGATGTACGCATTTATTCCCAGGAAACATCCATTAAGGAGCTGTTTCATCAGCTGGATACCGGAAGGTTTGATCTGATTATTACCGTATTTCCGCAGGATATGGATCGAAGTCCTTATCACCACTACCCTCTTAGTCCCTGCGAAAATCTTCTGTTCTGCGTGCACTGCACCCATCCCCTGGCACACAGGAACAGCGTGACCTGGGAGGAGATGGCGAAAGAGCGCCTGATTCTTCTCAGCAAACGCTTTAATCAGACCCAGACTATCCTTCAGGAATTTAAGCTGCGCGGCCTTTCCCCTGCCGTGATCCATCACGCCGAGCAGATTTACAGCGTTGAACGGTTTGTTGAAGAAAACGCCGCCTGCGGATTTCTGCCGGAAGGCACCGTCCGAAAGAATCCTAAAATTGCGGGAATCCCCTACGGCGAGCCGGATCAGCGGCTGGTAGAACTGATCTGGAAAGAAACCCCTTATCCGGCTGACTGCCTGGAAAATTTTATTCGGATTGGGAAAACCTTATATCCTCATTCCGCCAATCCGTCCGCCATGAATTGATCCTTACACTGCGTCCTCTCCCATATACAACAGCTTTCCATCCTTCTTGGAAAATCTGGCGAAGAACTGATCGTAGGTGATGAAGCTTTCCCACGGATAATTGGCGTGGGACATCTCCTTCACCGTTCCCACCGTAAGCATGGGCACCTTTTTCTTATTTAAATACACATAATAAGAAATCTCCCCGCAGGTATACCGCTTAGGCTCCTTCTCCAGATCATAAAGCTCCATCAAATTCTCCAGAAATGCCGCGATATCCGGCGCCACATGGTATTCCAGTTCTCCCTTCTCCCGGTCCACGCAGAGCCAGTCATTCTCCCCGAAGAGGAAGAAGTAAGGAACTTCCGGTGATATCTCTGTCGGCAGGGGAACATCATGATCAGGATCCTTAATGGCCGACCAGGGCGCGGCCGCCGCGAATACCTGAGGCGCCCGGATGGCAAGCTCCGAGGTCATCATGCCTCCGCTGGACTGTCCGCAGGCGTAAATCCTGGTTTCATCAATGGCGTAGCGATGCTTCACATCCTCAATCATCTTCAGGATAAAGTCTACGTCATCGATCTTTTCCTCCTTGTAAAATCCATTCCACAGGAGAATGTTGCGCAGTCCTCCAGGTCTCTGCTGATGAATGCCGGCCTCGGGAAAGAGCACGATAAATCCCCGTTCCTCCGCCACACAGTTCATGGAAGACATGTCCATAAAGCTTTCCGCGCTTCCGCCCCGCCCGTGAAGGTTTACCACCAGGGGAACCGGCTTTCCCGCTGCCTTTACCTGCTCCGGCACATATTCATACCACAGACGGGTGAAGCCCTGGACCTCCAAGGTATGGAGGGTGGCTCCGCAGGCCGCGGGATCTTTATAGCCTCTTAAGGCCTTCATTCCATGGCAGCGGTGACGTCTGGCCATGGTCAGGAACTTCCATACCGGCTCGAATATCTCCTCCGTTGCCTTGCCGGAGAACCCGTTGGTTACCCGCACCTGGGCGATCTTCTCCTCATTGATTTCGCTGGTTTTCCGCACCGGCACCGGGAAGTAGATCTCATCCGCCTCCTGGTTGGAAAACCGCTCAGCTGCGGAATCATTCTGCTTCTTCCAGTAATCGCATACCCTCTGATTGCTTCCTTCATTGGCCGGCCAGAACATCCACACCGGAAGCTGGGTTTTGGCCGCGCTGATGGATAACTCCACCTTGCCCATGTTTTCACTCTTCTGGATGGCCTCCGCATTAAGAAGGGCCTCCTCTCCCAGATCGCCGAAGGTAACCAGTCCGGACCACTCACTGGTCATCTTCATGGCTGCCTGCTGGGCAATCTGGGCCCCGGCGCCAATGCCGGCGGCGTAAATATTGTCCTGCATGGTCACATAATATTTTCTTGACTGTACCTGCACATACACCTTATTCATGTAGTCCGCGTCAGAACCATCCAAATTCCATTTCCCCTCCGGATTCAGGAAATGGATAAAGATCTTTTTCTTCCGGGCAAACTCCAGCCAGAAGCTGTTTTCCAGATACTCCTCCACCGGCACATCATCCGGCGGCGCGACAATCAGACAGCTTCGATTATAAGTCAGCCCGGGAGCCAGGTAGGTATAAAAGCTCCGCTCTCTTCCATTTACTGTCACCGTTTCTTTAAATAAACCGGACACCAGGCACTCCCTCAGGTTCGCGGGATTTACCTCAAATACGCTCATATCTTCCGGGAAAGTTTTGATTTCCATATGGTCTTCCTCCTATGAGATTAAAACATCGGGAATACGGTCATGATCCAGCCAACAGAGATTATCGTAAGGAAAATGGCCGGAATGATGGACTGCTTCACCATGGACTTTAAGTCGTAGCCGCCTACTGCCATGCACATGGGAACCGCAGGGGTAGCCATAGGCGTCATGAAGGAGCTTAAGCAGGCGGTCTGGGTAAGGATAATCACGCCTACCGGGTTGGCTCCCATGGACTTACAGGCCAGGATGGCAATGGGGATAAAGATCAACATTACGGTACGGTTCATCATGATCTGGGTCAGCAGGAAAGGAATAATAAAGAAAGCAAGGCCCATCAGATACGGATTGTTCAGGCTTCCCACTACGCTGGCCAGAGCCGCTCCGATCACTTCGCCTGCTCCGGTCTGGGTTAACGCGCCGCCCATAGCCAGAGAGCCCACAAACAGGAACCCGATTTTCATGTTCATGCTGGCGATGGCCTCTGCCTCAGATAATACGCCGGTAAGTACCATAGCTACCGCGCCGGCTACACAAATTACCCACGCGTCAATTCCTAATCTGCTCTGTAAAATCAGTCCTAAAGTGACCAGAATAAAAATAATATAACCGCATCTCTCCTGGAATGGAGCCAGAGCAGCTCTTTGCTCTTTCTTCTTTGCTTCAACTCCCGCGATGGCAACCACCGGTTTTGCCGGCGCTACCTTAGTAGCAAAGAAAATACAGTAAACAGCCACGAAAATCACCATAGGGAAACGGGCCTTCATGGGATCAAGAAGTCCTACCGTATATTCTGTATAGGCATTGGCCTCCAGATATCCGTTAAGCTCCGCGAACTGGGTGGCGCCGCTTCCTAAGGGGAAGGCGGACACTGTAGCGATACAGGCGATAGACAGGGGGAACATCACCTTGGAAGGGCTGATTCCCATTTCCTCGCAGCTGGCTGTCAGCATGGGAGCCATAATGCCGAATACCACCAGGGAGCTCTGGATAAACTGAGAAAGCACAATCGCCACCAGAATATATCCAGCCATCATCATAGTCAGGGAACCCCTGGCAATCCGGTTTACACTGGATGAACATTTCCGTACAAACTGCGTCCGGTTAAATCCTGCAGCCACCACCAGCATGGCCAGCATCATAATTCCATTGGTATTTCCGAAATACGATGCCGCTGTGGCCGGATCCAGACATCCGGTCAGCACAAAGGCCAGCATGCTGATCAAAGCGGTTGTTCCCATGGGTATTTTTTCTAAAATATAGCTGATCGCTGTCAGCACGCAAATAATGATACAAATCGTTAACTGACTCATACTCTTCTCCTTTTTTTCTTTTGCTTGCGTTTACTGTTTATACAAACCGGCACACATGGTCCACGGCAATATCGGAAAAGCCGTAGGCCTCCGCCTTGGTTAACTTTCCGTTGCATACCTGAAGAATCACATCCAAAAGCTCCTCCCCGCATTCCTGAAAGGTTTTCGTCCCTTTAATAATGGAGCTTAAGTCCACGTCCATGTTGTCTTCCATCCGCTCATAGGTTCTGGCGTTGGCCGTTACCTTAAGTACCGGAACAATGGCGTTTCCTGTAGGCGTTCCCCGTCCTGTGGTAAAAATCACGGCGTTGCATCCTCCTGCCACCATGGAAGTAACGGAAGAAATGTCATATCCCGCGGTATCCATCACAACGGCGCCCTGCTTCACCGGCCGCTCTCCCTGAGCCAGCACTTCCACAATGGGGCGGGTTCCCCCTTTGCGGATACAGCCCAGACTCTTCTCATCCAGAGTAGACAGGCCTCCCGCCTTGTTCCCCGGCGTAGGCTGTCCCGCCCGGCAGTCCTGGCCCGCCGCCTTTAAATGCTCCTCATAGGCTTTACAGACCTGAATGATCTGATTATGAATCTTCGGCGTTGCCGCCCGCTTTGCCACGATATGCTCCGCTCCGATCCATTCGATGGATTCGCTCATCATGGTAGATGCCCCAAGATCCACCAGCCTGTCGCTTAACTCCCCCACCGCCGGATTGCTGGCAATGCCCGAGGTAGCGTCAGATCCTCCGCACTCGATGCCCAGCAGCAGTTCTGAAATGTCGCACAGCTCTTTCTGCTGCATGCCAGCCTCCGCCGCCATCTCCCTGGCCGCGCGCACCGCCTTCTCAATGGTTTTTAAGGTTCCCCCTTCTTCCTGAATGCCGAAGGAGACCACCGGCTTGCTGGTCATGGACCGGATCTTTTCCCGGAGAATATTGTGTGGAACCGTTTCACAGCCAAGGCCGATAATCACCACCCCATATACATTGGGATTGCAGGCAAAACCGGTAAGCACTTTCTGGGACATGGCCGTGTTTGCCGCCACATCGGAACATCCGGTATTAAATACAATGTTCACCGCTCCTCTTACCTGGCTGGCCACGATTCTGGCGCTTTCGCTTCCGCAGGCGCAGGTGGGAAGAATCAGCACATGATTCCTGATTCCCGCCCGTCCTTCTTTCCGCTTATATCCCCAAAATTCCATTTTACTCTTCCTCCTTTACCATCTCGCTCTCATAGTCCCGGGGAACGCTGTAAATGTTTTCATGAGATATCCAGTGTCCCTTTGCCACGTCACAGGATGTTTTGCCGATCAGCTCGCCGTATTTCATCACTTCATCACCCTTTTTCAAATCCTCTAAGGCAATTTTGTGACAAAACGGAATGGTTTCCTCCGCCTTTAAGCAGCAAAGCTGGTCCCCATTCCGGTACACCACCTGGCTGCCTGCCTCCACCTGGGCCACGCAGGTTACTACATTGTCCTTGGGATCCATCAGCAATGCGTTGATTTCCATAAAACCCTCTCCTTCTTCCTTATTTTCTTAACTGTCTTTACTTTATCACCCGCATGTTATATAATC
>DVKS01000180.1 GCA_018715905.1 Candidatus Caccovicinus merdipullorum
TTCCTGCATGGGAAATTGGTTTTGTAACCGTATCCGACAGAAAAATTGTACGGATCTGACAGAAAAAATCCCGTTCGCATCCGTATAGCTGCATTTTTTATTGAGACAGATCTGAATCATACAGAAAATCCCCCTGAACTGTTACTATTTTTTGTTTTTCCGGATAATTCCTGATTTTATTGGTTATACCTGGACCATTCTTCTTTCTCTGTCCATAGCTTCTTCCGTGTCTTTGGCTCCTCCAAATTTTATCTGAACCAGATCCCGAAGCAGGCAGGCAGTTTTTTCAACGCCCAGCGCCTGGCTGTTTATTAAAAGATCCTTATGCTGCATATCATGAGGCAGGCAGCGGGCAAAAGTCATATGATAATCCTGTCTGGCCCTGTCTACTGTTACAGTCATCATACGGGCCGTCTTTTCATCCATGCCGAATCGTTCCATGCAGACCTGTACCCTGCTTTCCAAGGGTGCGTAAATAAAGACACTGAGATGATTCTTTCGTTGTCCCAGAATGTAATCGGCACAGCGCCCTACGAAAACGCAGGATCCCTGATCCGCCAGATTCAAAACGATCTCTTTCTGCCGCTGAAACAGATGATACCGTACATCACTGGAACCGTTCCCCAAGGGATACTTCATCATAAAGTATGGATCTTCTGACGCTCTTTTCAGATCATTTATGATCGATACAGGCAAATGCTCCTGTCTGGCACGTTCTTCTACTGCATCCCGGTCATAAAAATTTACATCCAGAAGCTGGGCCAGCCTTCTGGCAATGGGACGCCCCATACTGCCGAACTGGCGGCTGATGGTTACAACATAGTTCTCCATTCCGCTCCCCCCTTTTCTCAGGTGTGCTGTTTCGATAATTTCTTAATATAATGTTTTTATAAAGATACGTATAGCACGATTTTTCGGGGATTGTCAATATTTTTCTGATTTTTCCTGTCACTTTTTTTGTTTGTCTGACGATTCTTTCTTGTCTGATATCGGGATCAATAAAAAATAATCTTTTCTAAATCCGCAGGATTTACCCGACAGGTCACCGACCGGACCCACTCCACCTGATAGTCCCGAAGTTCTCTTTCCTTAATCCCTTCCAGGATTCCATCTTTCCACTCCATCAGCCTTTCCAGTTCACTCTCTGAACCCGTGCCATATATGTCAATGATCAGATTTCCTTCCTCCGTCCATATATCCGGACGGCATACCTGGCTGTTATAGACCACCGACACCTCCATGGTATTGACCGGCACCGACTCATCCGATTCAAGGGACCTGACGGCGCTGTCTGTGTAAGATAAAACGCGGAAAGGCCCTTCTGCCGTATCCAGGCTGCAGGTATAGTTTTCTGTCTCAAGCTGCCCTTCCTCCACCGCAATTTTTCTATATGTAAAACCGGAAAATTCACCGAAGGCAACTCCAGCACCCATGCCTCCAAGAAGCACGCCCAGACAAAGCATTCCTCCCGCCAGCAATCTCAGCTTTTCCCTTTTCATCCTACTTCTCTCCTCTCTTCTTTCTCCAGAAAAAGGTTCCTCCAAACAACGTCAGAGATCCGCAGCATAAAACTGCTCCAAAACAGCAGCACACCAGGCCAGCCAGAGGATATCCCTGGATCCATAAAACCGCCAGCATCCCAAAAAGGAACAAAAAAAGAAGTCCCAGAAGCCCAAAGAAACCCGCCCCACAGATTACGGCGGCATTCCACACCAGACGGCAGCAGGCTGCGGCAATCCATACAGCCAGCCGCACCGCATTTTTAAAGAAACTGCCGGCAGACCCCAAAATGCCTCTGCCTTTTCCTGTCCTTTCCCCCAGCTCTCCATACTCCTGCAGCTGCTGCTTTCGGCCTGCCTTCCGCTCCGCACGCTTCTCTTCTGCCCTCACTGCCAGAGCATCTGCCTTTTTCCTGATAAATAAAAAAGGTTTTCGAAACTGTCTTCGAAGAAACTCCAGCGTCCTTTGTATCCCGTTTCCGAATCCTGCTGCTGCCATCCGGATCCATTTCCAGATTTTTTCAGGAAAGCCGGCTTCAGGAAGAGTTTCCTTCTTGTCATAGGAATCCCCGCCGCCTTCTCTTTTCCTCTGCTTCCTGCCGTCTGTTCCTTCCGTTCCTTTGCGCTGGGGCCAGATGCCGGAAAGTTTGGCCGACAATTTCTTAATCTGCCCGGATTTCCCCGTCCTGTCCGATTCATACTCCGGTTTCACATGATAAGCCTCCAGAATCTGCCCGGCAAGTTCTTTCACCGGTCCGAAATCCCCGATGGCCTCCTCTTCACTGAGACCGCTTTTCATCTTCATCTCAATATGCTGGGAATACTCCGCCAGAATATCCTCCTGCTCTTCATCCTGCAAAATCTTCAGATATGCACGCAGTTCATCAAAAAATTCCTGTCTATTCATCTTCTCCTCCACTCTGCTTCTGCAGGAATGCAGAAACTCTGTCTTTCAGCTGCAGCCATTCCGTCTCCAGGGAATCCCGGTACAGAATGCCGGCGGCAGTCAGATGATAATATTTCCGCGGCGGCCCTTCTGTGGATTCCCGGAGATAAGTCTCAAAATAATGTTCATTGGTCAGGCGTTTTAACAACGGGTAGATGGTCCCCTCATTGACATCAATGACCTTGGAAACCTCTTCTACCAGTTCGTAGCCGTACATGTCCTTCTTGCGGACTGACTCCAGCACAATTAATTCCAGTACGCCTTTCTTAAATTGTGGATTCATAGGGTTCCTCCCTGAATACGCGCCCTCTGCCCAAAAGGCACTTTCTGATTACTATATTATACATACTACTATATAATGTCAAGTACTGATAAATATAAAATAGCGGCCAAACCATTTTACTCTGGTTTAACCGCTGTTTTGTCTTTTTGATCTTTGTTTTCCCGTTTCTGTCTGCGAACCAAACTGCCGTCTTAGTCTTCCAGCTCGTCCTCACTTACCAGCTCATCGAACTCTGCAGAGTCCAGCATCTCGTCAAAGGCATCGGATACAATCTCGAATTCCTCATCATCCTCGATGTTCTCCAGATTCGGCTGGCCGTCCTCATCCTCGGAATAGCGGTACAGATAAACCTCACCGTCTTCTGCCGCCTCGCCTTCCATGGGAAGAAGGGCAATGTACTCTTTGTCTCCGGCCTGGAAAATATTAATCACAATACATTCCAGCGTGGTATCGTCATCCAGAGTCAGGGTAACCGTAGTCTCCTCTGCCTCTTCTCCGTTTTCGCCCAAATTCCAGTTTAACTTATCGTTATCTTTCATCGGTGGTTCCTCCTAGGCCTTTATTCATATACACTGTACCAAAAAGTGGGGAGAAAAGCAATAGATTTCCTAATATTCGATGCCTTCCCGGGCTCCGATCCCTTTCTCGTAAGGATGGCGCACCGCTCTCATTTCCGTAATATAATCGGCCGCATCAAGGATTTCCTGCCAGGGATTTCTCCCGGTAAGAACCACTTCCAGTTCCGCCGGCCGCTCTTTTAAGAAACGGTTTACCAGTTCCTTATCCACCAGACCTCCATTGCACACCCCAAGGATCTCATCCAGAATCAGAAGGTCTGCGTTTTCGGCAAGCTTCCAAGTCTTTCGAAACTGCTCTGTATAATACAGTCCCGCTTCTTCTTTTTCCTCCCGGCTCATCTGGAAGGTAAAGCCAAAGGTCTTCTGGCAGGGCATCACTTCTATTCCCGGAATGTTTCGCAGTACCGGCACCTCCCCGGAATTCTCCGTTTTAAGGAAGCGGGAAATCAACACCTTCCGCCCTCTGCCTGCGGCCCGAAGGGCGAGCCCCAAAGCCGCCGTCGTCTTTCCTTTTCCGTCACCACAGTAAATATGAATCCTTCCCGGTTCTTCTTTTTTCATTTTGCCTCCTGTTCCAGATACTCCTTTACAAAGCGGGATACTTCCTGCTTTTTATGGTATCGTTCTTTCACGTAATAAACATGGAGCCGTTCCTTGGCCCGGGTCATGGCCACATAAAACATCCGCCGCTCCTCTTCCATATCCGCATCCAGAAAGGCCTTATGGTGAGGGGTCACCCCCTCATTGGCATCCAGGATAAAGACTACCCTAAATTCCAGCCCCTTGGAGCTGTGCATGGTCATAAGAGAAACGCCCTCCCGCTTCTGATTCCGCTCTCTGGCCTGTTCCTTTAACTGTTCCCGATAGCGGGCAATGTGCTGAAACCATGCTTCCGCCGTCTGAAACTGAGCCGCGCTTTCCTGCACCTGATCCGCGATCTCGTAAAGTTCCTCCGGCTTCATCCTGCGGAAAGCGGCATATTCCTTCAGAAATTCATTATACCCCACTGCCTTGCGGATGTAATTCACCGCTGCAGCCGGCACCATCTTTTTTATGGACATCAGATGGATTTCCAGATCCTCGATCCGCTCCACCATCCATCCCTTGTCCTGGTAGAATGATTTCACCTGTTCCCAGTTAATCATCTCTCCCTCCAGAGCATCCCGGCTTACGTAGCGTTTCGGCCGGTTGATAATGGAGAGAATCCTGGCCCGTTCCATATGTCCCCTGGCTGCCAGAATATAATCCAGAATATTCCGGGCAATCCAGTGATCGAAAAGATTGGGAAGTTCATCCCGCAGGCAGAAGGGAATGTTATACTCCATCAGCTTCTCCACCAGAAGTCTGGGCCCCAGATTCGTCCGGAACAGAACAGCCATCTGCTCCCATTTCACTCCCGCCTTTGCGTAATCCCGAAGTTCCCGGCTGATGGCCTCCGCCTCCATGGCCCCATCCTGAAATACCCTGGTGATCACCGGACGGCCCGGTCTGCGCACAGCCCGGATTTCCTTGGCAAATCGGGTCTTATTATGTGCGATAAGCCTTCCTGCTGCCTCCACGATCTGCGGCGTGGACCGGTAATTTACATCCAGAAGCACTCTGCCGCACTGGGGATAATCCTTGGGGAACCCCAGCATCAGCTCTGGCCTGGCTCCCCGGAACCGGTAAATGGACTGGTCGTCATCTCCCACAATAAACAAATTGTTTCCCGGCAGCGCCATCATCTTTACCACTTCATACTGAATGCGGTTAATATCCTGAAACTCGTCAATGAGGATGTACTGATACTTCCTCTGCCAGGCAGAAAGGATATCCTTCCGCTCCCGGAACAGCCGGTAGCACATCACCAGCATATCGTCAAAGTCCAGAAGTCCCCGGCGCCCCATCTCCTGCTGGTAATTCTCGTAAAGCTGCTTAAATATCTCCTCGGAACAGTTTTTTGCATAATAATGTTCCAGGGGAATCATCTCCCCCTTTACCATGCTGATCTCGCTTAAGATAGAGCGGATAAACTCCCCCTCATCTTCCACATCCAGAGACAGCCGCCCCATCTCTTCCCGGATGAACTGCACCTGCTGCTCTTCTCTTACGATATTTCCTCCGTCATACTGGTACGCCAGCTTTAAGATGCGGAAAAATACAGAGTGGAAGGTGCCAAAACTGACCCTTCCACCTGTCTGTTCCATATCATAAGCCAGATACCGCTCTTCCATCTCCCGGGCAGCCGCCCTGGTGAAGGTGATCACCAGGATATTGGATGGACTTACCCCCTGGTTCTCCACCAAATTCCGAACACGGCCCACGATCACCGTGGTCTTTCCCGATCCCGGTCCGGCCAGAACCATCATAGGTCCCTTTCCATGACGCACCGCTCTGGACTGTGCTTCATTAAATGGCATCTGTACTCCTTTATCACCGGGGCCCAAAACCTTTGGCCCCTGTATCATCGATTATGAAAGTTTTTCAATTCCTGCACGGATCCGTGCCAGGGACTCTTCCTTTCCCAGCACCTCCATGATCTCCGTAGCTCCTGCCGGCGTCATCTGACGGCCGGACACCGCCGTACGGATGGGCCACATCACAAATCCGGTCTTATATCCCTTCTCATTTACATACTCCATCAGGCGCTTGTAAAGTCCGTCATTGGAGTAATCCGTCTGCTCTTCCAGAATGGGAAGAACATCCTGAAGCACCTGAAGAGAAGTCTCAGCCGTACACTTCATCTTCTTATGGGTATACATGGACACATCGTATTCCGGCATCTCCTCAAAGAAATCAATGTGACCGGCAATGTCCGGGAAAATCTCGATTCTGGTCTTTACCATATTGGCAATCTTCCGCAGATCCAGATCCTTGTGGATCACCGCCTGGATATAGGGAAGAGCCATCTCATAGAATTTCTCAAAATCCATGGCCTTCATATATTCGCCGTTCATCCACTTAAGCTTTGTCATATCAAATACCGCCGGAGACTTGCTCATCCGGTGATAGTCAAATTCCTTCACCATCTCCTCTAAAGAGAAGATCTCCCGGTTCCCCTCAGGGGACCAGCCTAAAAGAGCCACGTAATTCACCACGGCCTCCGTCAGAAATCCCTGCTCGATCAGGTCCTCATAGGAAGAATGGCCGCTGCGCTTGCTTAACTTCTGGTGCTCTTCATTGGTGATCAGCGGGCAGTGCACATATACCGGCACCTCCCAGCCAAACGCCTGGTAAAGACGGTTGTATTTCGGCGCGGAAGAAAGGTATTCATTTCCCCGTACCACATGGGTAATTCCCATCAGATGATCGTCCACCACATTGGCAAAGTTATACGTTGGATAACCGTCGGACTTAATCAGCACCATGTCATCCAGTTCCGAGTTATCCACTGTGATATCGCCATAAATCTCATCATGGAAGGTGGTGGTTCCTTCAGTGGGGTTATTCTGGCGGATTACGTAGGGAATTCCCGCCTTCAGATTTGCCTCGATCTCTTCCTTGGAAAGATGGAGACAATGCTTGTCATAGGACATGATGGTCTCGCCGTTCTCCTCCCGGCGCAGACTCTCCAGCCGCTCCGGGGTACAGAAGCAGTAATAAGCCTCACCCTTGTCGATCAGCTCTTTGGCATACTTTAAATAAATGCCGGATTTCTGCCGTTCACTCTGTACGTAAGGGCCGCAGCCGCCGTCCTTGTCCGGACCTTCATCGTGGATCAGTCCCGTCTCCTGAAGAGTCCGGTAAATGATCTCCGTAGCGCCTTCCACATAACGCTCCTGGTCCGTGTCCTCTATACGAAGAAGAAAATCGCCGCCCTCATGTTTTGCAATCAGGTATGCGTACAATGCTGTTCTCAAATTTCCTACATGCATCCGTCCCGTGGGGCTGGGTGCATATCTGGTTCTAACCTTCATGATACACTCTCCTAAATTTCATTCTCTAAACCATCTACCATTATAAAGCAAAGCCGCTGAAATGACAATGCCTTCTTCCCCTCATCCCGGGGCTCTGCCCTGCATATTACCGGGTTGCCACCCACTCCATAGCCACCACCCAGGTCAGGCGGTTCTGCTCCCATATGGTACTGTACTCAGAAAGAGGCATGGGGCAGGCCACTTTTCCGGTCTCTAACGTAACGCTGGGCACCGGACTGCTGCTTAACTGGATCCAGTCTTTGTATCCGCCGCCGCCCTCAGAAGGAAGCAGACGGTAACCGCCGGTTACCATTGACATAAGATTCGCCAGCTCGGAAGACTCTTCCTGCACTTTATTCCCCAGTATATCCCAGTATATTACATCACCCATGGAATGATAATGAATTACGGCTTTCCAGTTATAGCGGGAATCATTGTAAAGATTCATCAGAGCCTGCGTCTCCGGCTCCGTACCGGGCGCAGTTCCCTTGTATCCGGAATAAGAAGGGAATTCCGTAGAAGAAACCTGTTCCCAGAGCGCATCGAAATTCAGGTTCAAGTCTACGCCCTCTGCATTAGCCTTCCACTTGGAAAAATACGCAGCCGTATCATCTGTGGTCCGTCCTGCGGCCGTATCCATCACATAGCAGGTGCTGATGGTATCTTTTAATGCCTGGGAGCGGATCCGATCCGGTCCGAACTGGCTGATGGTCACACCATCCGGATTTGTCATGGGCACAAAGTGCACCGCCACCTGGCTGAACATGGAAGACAGCGGGTTTCCGTTAAAAGAACCGGTATCATAATTAGCCAGAGCCAGTTCCATCTGCTGCATTAAAAGCAGGGGATTTAAATATTCCCGGCCATGAATGCCTCCCTGGATCAGAATGTGCCGCGGCGCGCTTGTATTGCCGATAATGCAATCATAGATGGCCCGTCCATCCAGGGATGTGCCGATGGTATTCACCTGCATCTTGCTTCCGTACTTTGCCTTTAACGTATTGATATCCTGGACCATCTGATCGTAAGAATATTTCTCCACCGGCTTTACTACCGGGTTCGTCACATCGTAAATCTGCGCGTTGGATGCAGCACTGCTCTGGTCCAGGCTCTGCTGGATCTGCGTAGTCTGCTGATTGGCAAAACCAGGGCCAAGGGAATAATCTGTGCCGGATGTGGCCTGGGATACCGTATCGGATGCCGCCGTACCGGTTCCATTTTCCGTGCGGATGATCTTGGTAGCGGTTCCTTCCTCCGTGGTCTGACTGCCGGATGAAGCCGGTTCCGATGAAGCCGTTCCGTCTGTGGTTCCGGAAGATGGTGCGGAGGGTTCTGACGTTCCCTGGCTCTCCTCCTGACCACCCGGAAATGCCGGAACCATTACAGCGGATTCCATGGTATCTCCGCCTTTGTCTGCTTCTTCTGCCCAGACAGAAAGAGGGGAAGCAAAGGCCAGCATCACTGCCCCTGCCAGAACCGCCAGCCGGCGGCCTGCCCCTCTTCCCGCAGAAAGGTGTTTTTTTCTATTATAATTTCTCATAAAACGCTGTCCTCCTGCTGTAAAATTCTCATGCTGCTCTCTCAAAGGCAGATAAGTCTGCCCTAACATCATCTTATCGATTATAGCATACTTTCTCAACCGCAAATTTTTACAACTTTCTTACAAATATGACAAAACCACGAAAAAAGCCGCGGCAGATCTCTCCGCCGCGGTTTCGCTGCTTATTAAAATTGCCTTTATTTATTCGCCGTCCTTATGGCCGCCCTGATGCTTGGGCACACCCTTAGCTGCCAGATCGCCTGGCTTCATGCTCAGATTGATGCGTCCCATCTTGTCCACTTCGATTACCTTTACCGTAACCTCATCGCCGATGTTCACCACATCTTCTACCTTGGCTACCCGCTTATCAGAAAGCTTGGAAATATGGATCATACCATCCTTATTGGGGGACAGCTGTACGAAAGCGCCAAAATTCATGATCCGGACTACCGTTCCGTTTAATACCATGCCGGGCTCGATCTCCATAACAATGCTCTCGATAATCTGGATGGCTTTCTTAATCATAGCCGCATCCGTTCCGCACACAGCTACTGTTCCATCGTCATCGATATCAATCTTAACGCCAGTCTCCTCGATAATCTTATTGATCACCTTGCCCTGCTTGCCTACCACATCACCGATCTTAGCCGGGTCAATGGTGATAGTCTCGATCTTGGGAGCGTACTTGCTGATCTCAGCCCGTGGCTTATCAATTACAGGAGCCATAACCTGGTCCATAATATACATTCTGGCTTCCTTGGTTCTGGCAATGGCCTCCTCTACAATGGGACGGGTCAGACCGTGGATCTTAATATCCATCTGGATCGCTGTGATTCCCTTATGGGTTCCGGCCACCTTAAAGTCCATATCGCCGAAGAAATCTTCCAGGCCCTGGATATCGGTCAGCACCAGATAATCATCATCGGTATCACCCGTTACCAGGCCGCAGGAAATTCCAGCTACCATATCCTTGATGGGCACGCCGGCTGCCATCAGAGACAGGGAAGATGCGCACACCGATGCCTGGGATGTAGAACCATTGGACTCCATGGTCTCCGATACGGTGCGGATGGCGTAGGGGAACTCTTCCGCAGAAGGCAGCACCGGTAAAAGTGCACGCTCTGCCAGAGCACCGTGGCCGATCTCACGCCGTCCCGGTCCGCGGCTGGCTCTTGCTTCGCCTACGGAATAACCCGGGAAATTATAATGATGCATATATCTCTTTTCTGTAACAAACTCATTTAATCCGTCTACCTTCTGCACCTCGGACATGGGCGCCAGCGTACAGATATTCATAATCTGCGTCTGACCTCTGGTAAACATGCCGGAACCGTGAACTCTGGGAAGCAGGTCTACTTCTGCAGCCAGAGGACGGATCTCGGTAATCTGGCGTCCGTCCGGTCTCTTGTGATCCTTTAAGATCATCTTCCGGACCGTCTTTTTCTCATACTGGTAAATGGCATCGCCCAGCATAGCCAGTGCTTCTTCATCCTCTGCAAAAGCCTCAGTCAGGCGCTCGGTAATCCGGGCAATATTCTCTTCACGCTTCTGCTTCTCATCGGTAAAGACAGCCTCCTCCATCTCTTCCTGGGGAACCAGCTCCTTAATCCGGGCAAACAGCTCCTCCGGAACGGCATAAGACTCATAGGTGTGCTTTTCTTTTCCGCACTCGGCAATGATCTTATCAAAAAACGCAATGAGAGTCTGGTTTACCTCATGAGCCTTGTAAATAGCTTCGATCATCACATCCTCCGGAACTTCATTGGCTCCGGCCTCGATCATGATCACCTTTTCTCTGGTGGAAGCCACCGTAAGAGCCAGATCCGATACCTGCTTCTGGGCATTGGTTGGGTTAATGATAAACTCACCGTCAATCAGGCCTACCTGGGTAGCCGTACAGGGTCCGTCAAAAGGAATGTCGGAAATGCAGGTAGCCAGGGAAGATCCCAGCATAGCCAGAAGCTCCGGAGACGCATCCTGGTCTACACACAGAACAAGATTATCTAACAGAACATCATTCCGATAGTCCTTGGGGAAGAGCGGACGCATAGGACGGTCGATTACACGGCAGGTGAGAACTGCATTCTCTGCTGCCTTTCCTTCTCTCTTGTTAAATCCTCCCGGAATCTTTCCTACGGAATACATCTTCTCCTCATACTCTACAGACAAAGGGAAGAAATCAATGCCGTCTCTCGGTTTTTCCGATGCGGTGGCGGTAGACAGCACTACCGTATCGCCGTAATGCATCAGCGCCGCGCCGTTGGCCTGAGCGGCTACTCTGCCGATGTCCACTGTCAGGGTACGGCCGGCCAGCTCTAAACTGTAACTTTTGTACTCTTTTGCCATTGCTTGTCTCCTTTTCTTTTCCTTTTTCTTCTGCCTTCAGGAAGCGCCGAAACTACTGAACTGCCCGCAGCTCATTTGTCTGCGCCCACTTCAGCGGTCTCGGAGATCTTTCCCTCCGGCAACATAATAGGGTGGAGAAAACTCCACCCTACGTTTAAGATTACTTTCTGATGCCTAACTTTTCAATTAATGCACGATAACCTTCCAGGTCAGTTTTCTTTAAGTAGTTTAATAAACCACGTCTTTGACCTACCATCATCAGCAGACCGCGTCTGGAATGATGATCCTTCTGGTTGTTCTTTAAATGCTCGGTTAACTCTGCAATTCTCTCGGTCAGGATAGCGATCTGAACTTCCGGTGAACCGGTATCGCCAGGCTTTCTGCCGTACTCGGCAATGATTGCTGCTTTCTTTTCCTTGGAAATCATGGTAAATCCTCCTTAAAATAACTCTTAAATCTTACCCAAAACTAAGCTGCGGCTGGAGCAGCCTGCAACCGAGTTTCGGCGTCAATTCACACCTTCACAATATAGCATACAGGAAATCACTTGTCAATTTATTTTTAAAAGAGATGCACCAGCTTCTGCAGGGAAGCTTCCCCTTCCTTGAAAGACACTCCGGCGCCCCCATACGGCGCCAGAGCTTCATGAAGCAGACAGACCAGCCGCCCCGACCCGGTCACCTTATCACAAGTTTTCTTCTGCCGCAACCGATGTCTCCTTTTCGTCTTTTTTAAGTGCCTTTTCGTTGTCGCTCTTTGTAAATTTTTGCCTTTCCATAAGCCTGAATCCGTTCCGCTACCATCCGGTGCCTTCTGATACTTGTCTGGAGGCAGGCACCATTAACCAGCATGATCCGTTTCCCTTCCATGCTTTTAATATGCTCCAGATTAACAAAACAATTCCTGTGTATCCGCACAAAACGGTCTGCCGGAAGTCTGGCTTCCTCTGCCTTCATACTGGTGGAAATCCGGTAGCTTGCACAGGCCGTATGTACGCTGACCTCCTTTTTTCTGGACTGAATATAATAAATTTCCCGCTCTTCCAAAGCAATGGCTGTTCTCCCGAACCGCCACATATACTTTTTCTTTCGCCGCGCCGTCTCCCGCCATGCCTGTTCCACAAGCTGAAAAAAAGTGCCCCAGCTGGCTTTCATCCGGGGCACTCCATGCATCACGATAATATCATACTGTTTCATCCACAGGCTGTCAAAAAACTCTTCTTCTGTCTTCCGTCCATCGATTTCCAAAGGTTCCAGATTTTCACGGCACATCCGGAATCCCTTTTCCACATACCGCATCCATCCCTCATCCTGGCAGAACAGCAAAACCCTCATCTCATTCCACTCTCCCTTATCCATATACATCCGGCATTTCTCCGCCGCAAAAAATCACTGCGTCCGTACAATTATTGTAACGAAACGCCACTGTAAATTATTTACGAGAGCAAAAAGATTTGGTTACACATTCTTTCCTGCCCATGATCGGACAATTCCCGCTTTTCCGGGTATCCTATCTATCTCCCCGGCGGATCACATCAGAACCGGCACTGCCAGCTGCACAAGCAGCATATACACCGCTGTTCCTCCGCCTATGCTCAAAAGGATGTTATGTCTCCAGTGATGCAGCACGCCCACCAGTATGACCGAAACCACCTCCGGAAGGCCAAACGGACTGTGTGAAAAATCTACGTTTTTCAGGCAGTACACCACCAGAAGTCCCATTGTAGCATAAGGCAGGCTCCTGCTGAGATATTCCATAAACGGCGGCATTTTCCGTTCTCCCGGAAAAAG
>DVKS01000181.1 GCA_018715905.1 Candidatus Caccovicinus merdipullorum
TCTTGTGATGCACTGGAGAGGAAAGACCATTGTGGACTTAAGCCGTGCTTTCCTGGATACCAACGGCGCTCACCAGGAGGCAGACGTGGCAGTTTCTATTCCTTCCCGTCAGGGAAATCCCTTCGAGAGGAAAGAAATCGGCGATGTGCGTGAAACGTGGCTTAACCTGCTGGCATCCTTAAATGTATGCTCCCAGAAGGGTCTGGTGGAGATGTTTGACGGTTCCATCGGTGCAGGAAGCGTATATATGCCTTACGGCGGAAAGTATCAGCTGACAGAAACCCAGTCCATGGTGGCAAAGCTTCCGGTACTGGAGGGCAGCACCGATACGGTAACCATGATGAGCTATGGATTCGATCCCTACTTATCCAGCTGGAGCCCCTACCACGGAGCGGTTTACGCGGTAGTATCCTCTGTGGCAAAGATCGTGGCAGCCGGCGGCGACTTTTCAAAGATCCGCTTTACCTTCCAGGAGTATTTCCAGCGTATGACCGGCGATCCCGCCCGCTGGAGCCAGCCTTTCAGCGCCCTCTTAGGTGCGTACCAGGCACAGCTTGGCTTCGGCCTGCCCTCCATCGGCGGCAAAGATTCCATGTCCGGAACCTTCGACGATGCGGCTCACGGCGAGATCAATGTTCCGCCGACCCTGGTATCTTTTGCGGTGGATGTGGCCAGCGATAAGACCATCATTACTCCCGAGTTAAAGCGTCCGGGAAGCAAGCTGGTGGTATTTAAGATCCGGAGAAATGAATACGATCTGCCGGATTACGATCAGTTAATGGACGGATACGGAAAGCTTCATGAAGATATCAAGGCCGGACGGATCCTTTCTGCTTACGCAGTGGAAGGCCACGGACTGGCTGAGGCGGTAAGCAAGATGGCTTTCGGAAACAAGCTTGGGGTGCGTGTGGAGCACAATGTGGATCCGCGGGATTTCTTTGCTCCGGACTGGGGGTCCATCCTCTGCGAGGTGGCAGACGGCAAGGTGGGAGAGCTTTCCATCTCCTATACCCTGATCGGCCAGGTAACGGACAGCGGCGTACTGGAGTACGGTCCGGTATCCATTTCCATGGATGAGGCCCTGAATGCCTGGACGAAGACTCTGGAACCGGTATTCCCCACCACTTCCGGTGTGGAGCAGACTCCGGTTATCCAGGATGTGTTTCAGGCAGAGCCGGAGAGTATTTACGTGTGCAGCCATAAGCTGGCACAGCCCAGGGTATTTATCCCGGTATTCCCCGGCACCAACTGCGAATATGACAGCACCAAGGCCTTTGAGCGGGCCGGCGCCCTGGTTTCCACGAAGGTGTTTAAGAACCTCTCTGCGCAGGATATCCGGGATTCGGCGGAAATCTACCAGAAGGAGATCGAGAAGGCCCAGATCGTTATGTTCCCGGGCGGCTTCTCTGCCGGCGATGAGCCGGAGGGCTCGGCCAAATTCTTTGCAGCCGTATTCCGCAACAGCGCCATCAAGGAAGCGGTGGAAAAGCTCTTAAATGAGCGCGACGGCCTGATGCTGGGCATCTGCAACGGCTTCCAGGCGTTAATCAAGCTTGGTCTGGTGCCGGAAGGAAGCATCAGTGAGCAGACTGCCGATTCGCCTACTCTGGCCATGAATACCATCGGCCGTCATATTTCCAAGATGGTTTATACCAAGGTGGTTTCCAACAAATCCCCGTGGCTTGCGCTGGCAGAACTGGGCGGTGTTTACTGCAACCCCGCTTCCCACGGAGAAGGACGTTTCGTGGCCAATGACCAGTGGCTTAAGAGACTGTTTGAAAACGGACAGGTAGCAACCCAGTATGTGGATGACAAGGGACAGGCTACCATGGACGAGTTCTGGAATCCCAACGGTTCTTATATGGCCATCGAAGGAATCACCAGCCCCGACGGAAGAATCCTGGGCAAGATGGCGCACTCTGAGCGCCGCGGCACCTCCGTTGCCATGAATATTTACGGCGAGCAGGATATGAAGATCTTTGAGGCCGGTGTAAAGTACTTTAAATAAAGAAAACAGGCTGTGACAGCGAGCGGTCACAGCCTGTTTTCTGTGGAGTGAGAAAGATTCCGGAGTTTTTGGCAAGGGACTTTTTACCGGATGTTTAATCGATGGCAGAGTCATCACAGAAGACCACCAGGGTTTCCGGTGTGGCAACAGCGGGGACGGAACGGGTGGAAGCGGTGTAGACGGCCATCATCAGGCGGCCGGAAAGATTTCCGAAGTATACCAGGCCGTTAGGCATGATGATCCGGGTTTCCGGAGACAGATTCAGCCGGAGACTGCCGTCGGAGCTTGTAAGGGTGGAATCGAAGCGGTCCAGAAGGGCCTGTGTGCCTTCAGGAAGCTTTGCTATGGCAGAGGCATAGTACCTGGGCGGATAAATCAGCGGAACCGGTGCATTGGCCGGCGTAAAGACTGTAATGCGGTCACCGAGGGATAATGGGACGGCATCCAGAACGTAAGTGCCGGAGTCCGCTCGAAACTCTGCAGGACCCGATGAAGTAAACATGGAATACGCGGCCTGGCAGGGGGAGGGACCGCTGCCGGCGGATACCGGTGAAATGGCGGTGACGGCGCCGGAGAAAGACAGAAAAAGACTCATGACAATCCCTTTCGGAATGGAGAATTAATAGAACTTATGCCCAGGGGTATAAAAATATGCGGAGGTCCGACTTGACAGATGACGGAATTTACGGTATGATTTTCGCTAAAAAGCGGTGAATGTATGCGTGAATCGGACAAAGGTACGCAGAGAACGGACGAAGCCGGTGTTAAGATACCGGCAGAGCGCAGGCAGCAGGAACCGCAGGAATACAGGAAAAAGATGAGGAGACAGTCGGTTATGAAGAAGGTTGTAAAATTCGGCGGCAGTTCTTTAGCCAGCGCCAGGCAGTTTAAAAAGGTAGGGGAGATTATCCGTGCAGATAAAGCCAGAAGATATGTGGTTCCTTCTGCGCCTGGAAAGCGCAATGACAAGGATGAGAAGGTAACGGATCTTTTATACCAGTGTTACGATGCCGCAGTGGAGGAGAGAAGCTATAAAAAGATCCTGGAGAAGATCAAAAATCGGTATGATGAGATCATTGAGGGCCTGGGAATTGATCTGAACCTGGATTATGAATTTGCCCGGATCGAGGAGAACTTTTTAAAGAAGGCCGGCCGGGATTACGCAGCTTCCCGGGGCGAGTATTTAAACGGCCTGATCATGGCCGCTTATCTGGGATATGAGTTTGTGGATGCCGCAGAGGTGGTCTTCTTTGATGAAAACGGAAACTTTGATGCAGACACTACCGATAAGGAGCTGGGAGAGCGTCTGGAGCATATTGAGCGGGCGGTTATCCCCGGATTTTACGGCGCAAAGCATGACGGCACCATAAAGACCTTTTCACGGGGCGGCTCCGATGTGACCGGTTCCATCGTTGCCAAGGCCATTCATGCAGATATGTATGAGAACTGGACAGATGTATCCGGTTTCCTGGTGGCAGATCCGCGGATTGTAAAGAATCCTCAGGTTATCGAGACCATTACTTATAAAGAGCTTCGGGAACTGGCATATATGGGAGCCAGCGTACTGCATGAAGATGCCATTTTCCCGGTAAGAAAGGAAGGCATCCCCATCAATATCCGCAATACCAACCGTCCGGATGACAAGGGGACTTTAATTGTGGAAAGTACCTGCCGCAAGCCCCGTTATACCATTACCGGTATTGCCGGAAAGCGGGGATTCTGCTCCATCAATATCGAGAAAGCGATGATGAACGCAGAAGTAGGGTTTGGGAGAAAAGTGCTGGAAGTGTTTGAACGCTATGGAATTTCCTTTGAGCATATGCCTTCCGGCATTGACACCATGACGGTGCTGGTTCACCAGTCGGAATTTGAAGAATTTGAGCAGTCTGTCATTGCCGGAATCCACCGTTCTGTGGAGCCGGATTTTGTGGAAATGGAGTCCGATCTGGCGCTGATTGCCGTGGTTGGGAGAGGAATGAAGGCAGCCAGAGGGACTGCCGGCAGGATCTTTTCTGCCCTGGCTCATGCCAGAGTAAATGTAAAGATGATCGACCAGGGCTCCAGTGAGCTGAATATTATTATCGGCGTGAAGGATTCTGATTTTGAGACAGCCATCCGGGCTATCTATGATATTTTCGTGACGACGGAGATCTGACGATACCGGAGGACGGTACTGTTTGGCGCAGTATTATCTGATGACAGCGGCTGCAGACAGGCAGAAATTTAACATTCTCCTATCAATTTAGGATATTTTGTGATATCATGGAAGAAATATAGTAGAAGCGTGATAATCGGGAAAACTATCCACACAGGAAGAAAACAGGTAAGGAGGAGAATGTATGCTGGAAAAAATTGATTTGTCTGTCACTGTGGAAAAAGAGACGTATAAAGCGGCAGTGGAGGAGATCGGAGCACGGCTTGGCGTACTTCAGAGGAGCCTGAAAGCGGCAGGAATTCCGGTTATAATCCTGTTTGAGGGAATGGGAGCTGCAGGAAAGGGAACGCAGATCAATCGCCTGATTCAGGCTCTGGATCCGAGAGGATTTTCTGTGTTTGCCAGCAGCCGTCCCACAGAAGAAGAAAGTCTGCGTCCCTTCCTCTGGAGATACTGGATCAAGACGCCGGCCAGAGGCAGGATGGCGATTTTTGACAGGAGCTGGTACCAGAGCGTTCAGGCGGACCGGTTCGACGGGCTGACCCGGGAAGAAGATATTCTGAAGGCATTTCAGGATATTTTATCCTTTGAAAAGCAGCTGACGGATGACGGCACCGTGATCATCAAGCTGTTTTTGTATATTTCCCAGGAAGAGCAGAAGAAGCGTTTCAAGAAACTGGCACATTCGAAGGAAACGGCCTGGCGGGTCAGTGATGAGGACTGGAAGCGGAATAAAGAGTATGACCGGTATCTGCGGATCAATGAAGAGATGCTGGAGCGGACGGATACTGAGCATGCGCCCTGGACCATCATCGAGGCTACGGACCGGAATTATGCGGCTCTGAAAATCATGTCCACCGTTACGGACCGCCTGGAATATGAACTGAAGAAACGGCAGAACCAGGAGAAGAAGGAAAAGAACTCCGGGCTGGATCTGGTTCCCGCGGAACGGTATAAAAACGGCGTCCTTTCCGGCGTGGATTTAACAAAGCATCTGTCGGAAAGCCAGTATAAGGAGCAGCTGAACCGTCTTCAGAAGAAACTGGAAGTGCTTCACAGCGAGATTTACCGGCTGCGGATCCCGGTGGTCATCGGATTCGAGGGCTGGGATGCCGGAGGAAAAGGCGGTGCCATCAAGCGTCTGACCAGCCATCTGGATCCCAGAGGCTACCAGGTGAATCCCACAGCATCGCCAAATGACATTGAGAAGGTCCACCATTATCTGTGGCGGTTCTGGAACAATGTGCCAAAGGCCGGCCACATTGCCATTTTCGACCGGACCTGGTACGGCCGTGTGATGGTGGAACGGATCGAGGGATTCTGCACCGAAGCGGAGTGGAAGCGTGCCTATCAGGAGATCAATGAGATGGAGGCCCACATGGCAAATGCCGGGGCCATTATTCTGAAATTCTGGATGCATATTGACAAAGATGAGCAGGAACGCCGCTTTAAGGAGCGGATGGAGAATCCGGCCAAGCAGTGGAAGATCACCGATGAGGACTGGCGGAACCGGGCCAAATGGGACCTTTACGAAGAGGCGGTAAATGAAATGCTGGTCCGTACCTCCACCACCTACGCGCCGTGGATTGTGGTAGAGGGAAATGACAAACACTACGCCCGGGTTAAGGTAGTAGAGACGGTAGTAGACGCCATTGAGAAGAAGATTAAAGAAGTAAAAAAGACAGAGAAAGCAGAGAAGCAGAAAGATTAATTACATGAGCAGGATTGTTGTAATTGGAGGCGGAGCGGCAGGCATGATGGCTGCCGCTTCTGCCGGTATGGCAGGCCACAAGGTGGCGCTGTATGAAAAGAATGAAAAACTTGGCAAAAAGGTCTACATCACCGGAAAAGGCCGGTGCAATGTGACCAATGCCTGTGATATGGATGAGCTGTTTAACGGGATCGTCACCAACCGGAAGTTCCTGTTCAGCAGCTTTTATGGTTTTACCAATGAAGATATGATGGATTTCCTGGAGCGTCATGGATGCCGTCTGAAAACAGAGCGGGGAAACCGGGTGTTCCCCGTATCCGATAAATCTTCCGACGTGATTGCCGCCATGACCCGGGCCTTAAAAGAGGCGGGGGCGGAAGTTCACCTCAGAACGGAGGTGGAGGGCCTTTTGATTGAGGACGGCAGATGCACAGGCGTGCGGATCCGGGGAAAAGAAGGGGGACAGAGCCGCACGGTTTCTGCAGATCACGTCATTGTGGCTACCGGCGGCCTTTCCTATCCGGCTACCGGCTCCACCGGCGATGGCTATTCCTGGGCAAGGGAATGCGGACATAAGGTGACGGATCTTCTGCCGGCTCTGGTACCTTTTAACATAAAGGAAGAAGACGGAAAGGCGCTCCAGGGCCTGTCTCTGAAGAATATTCAGATCACCATACGAAACGGCCAGAAGGTTCTCTATCAGGATTTTGGCGAGATGCTCTTTACCCATTTCGGCGTCAGCGGCCCGGTGATCCTTTCAGCCAGCAGTTTTGTGGGAAAAGAGTTAAGGAAGCATACACTGCTTCTTTCCATTGATTTAAAGCCGGCTCTTACACTGGAACAGCTGGACGAGCGGATCCTCAGGGATTTTGCTGCAGAGCAGAATAAGCAGTTTAAGAATTCCTTATCCCGCCTGCTTCCCTCCAAACTGATCCCGGTGGCCGTACAGCGAAGCGGGATCAATCCGGACAAACCGGTGAACCAGATTACCCGGGAAGAACGGCTGCGTCTGGCAGGCCTCCTGAAAGACTTTACCCTGACCATGACCGGACTTCGCGATTTTAAAGAAGCCATCATTACCCAGGGCGGCGTGTCGGTGAAAGAGATCAATCCCTCCACCATGGAGTCAAAGAAAGTAAAGGGTCTGTCCTTTGCCGGCGAGGTGCTGGATCTGGATGCAGTCACCGGCGGATTTAACCTGCAGATTGCCTGGTCCACGGGGTGGGCCGCGGGGGCTGGGGTTTGAGGGTGTTGTTTTGATTGACATTTAATTCCGAAACACCCGGAAAAAGCCTTATTTTATGCGGGTTCCCGAAAATGAATTTTTAACATTTAATTCTGAAACATATTTTTTAGGTGGATGCCGGCTTGTTCCATGGAGACTTTTGTGGAATTGGCCGGCTTTTTATATGGGTATTTAGATGGCAGTAATTAAACTGCTGATTCAATACAAATGTGGATTCGAGAGGTATAATAAGAAGAAAAGATAAAGGAGACACCATGTCTATTTACATTACGGGAGATTGCCACGGTGACTACCGCCGATTCAGCACGGAGATATTCCCGGAGCAATATACGATGGGAAAGAACGACTACGTAATCGTCTGCGGCGATTTTGGTTATTGGTCGGAAGATAGGGAGCAGCTGTGGTGGCGGAAATGGCTGGACAAAAAGCCGTTCACCACGCTCTGGGTGGATGGAAATCATGAAAACTATGATTTGCTGGCGACCTGCTGCCCGGTAGAAGAATGGAATGGCGGGAAAGTACAGCATGTGGCGCCGTCCATCATCCATCTGATGCGGGG
>DVKS01000182.1 GCA_018715905.1 Candidatus Caccovicinus merdipullorum
CCATCCCTTTAATCCGCCGCTCAAACTCCTTCAGATACTCCTCCGGCGAAAGATACTGGTCCTTATTTACCCGGTAAGCCGGACTCCACATGTTCACCACCACAACAGCCGTCTTTGCAGGATCTGCTGTATGACGGTAGCCAGTGTCAGCGGTAAACTGATGGTTCTTGACCATATCCTTCCAGATCATATGGTCCCCGCGGTTTCGGATATGCTTTTTATTATAAAAGACCTCTTTCACCACCAGCTTAAAGATCTCTTCTCCGCAGCAGACAATGACGCGGGGATCGATCAGACGGATCTGACGTTTCAGAAATTCGATGTATTCGTATCCGTAGTTCAGCCAGATATCATCGGAAGATTCTTTTCCTCCCCGTTTGTTTATGTATATGGCCGCCAGCGTATCCATAACCTGCTGGTTGGTCATAGAGGCGGAAGCTTCTCCCAAAAGCAGGCGCTGCATGCCTGCCAGATAGCCGCATTCGTCCTCATATCCCTTTTTATATCTCCGATATTCCTTGCGGATATCCGTGATCACCGGAAATGTGAGTCCTTTCTGAATATAACGCTTCAGGCTGGGTTCTTTTAAAATGTAAAGCACCCCGGAAAATTTCTCCGGATTCAGGATACCGTCTATATGAAAACTCCTTTTATCGATTTCCATATGGCAGGTCTTTCCTACCGTATCCGCTTCTGTATGGTGCATGGTCTGCCACAGCACATAAAGTTCCTCCAGCGAGCTGCAGTCAGAAGCCAGCCCTTCGATCACGATC
Source organism: Candidatus Caccovicinus merdipullorum (assembly GCA_018715905.1). Lineage (GTDB taxonomy): Bacteria > Bacillota > Clostridia > Lachnospirales > Lachnospiraceae > Caccovicinus > Caccovicinus merdipullorum. The sequence goes on from DVKS01000182.1 coordinate 774, forward strand.
TGCTCCAGGGTTTTCGCCATACTGTTAAGCCCCCTTTATCCTTAAAAATACTGCTCTGAGTCATTATACCATAGCTTCTCCGAAGCCACGGCATCCCTCCGGGGGATGCGCACGGTTCGCCGCGGTGTTTGTCTCGCTTTGCTCGACCCGAACCGGCGCCGGTATAATGCCTGCTTCGCAGCCATTATACCATATAATTCCCAATTCTGCATAAAGATTCTTTCGGTTTGGGAGGCTGCGCTTTCCGGTGTATTCGTCCGGCACATTGTCTGATGAAATTACAGATAACAGTTCTCTTTTGCAGAAAAAGAACCACAATTCTCATCTAAAAAAGGGGTGGTATTCTCCATGCAAATGCTTTATAATGGGTAAGATTAAGGTATAGAAATGAGACACGTACACAAAGGAGGCTCTCATGAGACATTTACTGAACCCATTAGATTTTTCCGTGGAAGAGATCGACGAGCTGCTGGCTGTGGCCGGTGACATTGAAAAAAATCCTTCCAAATATGCCCATGTATGCGACGGTAAGAAGCTGGCCACCTGCTTCTACGAACCCAGTACCAGAACACGGCTCAGCTTTGAAGCAGCCATGCTGAATCTGGGCGGCAGCGTGCTGGGCTTTTCTTCTGCCGATTCCAGTTCTGCAGCAAAGGGCGAAAGCATTGCTGACACCATTCGGGTGATTTCCTGCTACGCAGATATCTGCGCTATCCGCCATCCAAAAGAAGGCGCAGCTCTGGTAGCTGCCATGAATTCCGGCATCCCCGTAGTAAATGCCGGTGACGGCGGACATCAGCATCCCACCCAGACTCTGACAGACCTGTTAACCATCCATTCTTTAAAGGGACGTCTGGATAATCTGACAGTAGGACTCTGCGGCGATTTAAAGTTCGGCCGGACAGTTCACTCTCTGATCAATGCCCTGGTCCGTTACCCCAATGTCCGCTTTGTATTAATCTCCCCGCCGGAGCTGCGGGTTCCGGAATACATCCGTGAAGATGTTCTGAAAGCAAAAAATATTGAATTTACGGAACTTGGAAATCTGGACGAGGCACTTCCTGATCTGGATATCCTCTACATGACCCGTGTTCAGAAGGAACGTTTCTTTAATGAGGAAGACTATATCCGCTTAAAGGACTGCTACATCCTGACTCCCAAGAAAATGAAACTGGCAAAATCCGATATGTACGTGCTGCATCCCCTTCCCCGTGTAAATGAAATCTCCGTGGAAGTCGATAAAGATCCGAGAGCTGCCTACTTTAAGCAGGCCCAGTACGGCGTGTATGTACGTATGGCATTGATCATGAAATTACTGGAGGTGAAAGCGCCATGTTAAATATCAGCGGTTTAAAAGAAGGAATCGTTCTGGATCATATCGAGGCCGGCCGGAGCCTGGATATTTACTATCATTTAGGTTTGGACAAGCTGGAGTGCCAGGTGGCTATCATCAAGAATGCCAGAAGCAATAAAATGGGACGCAAGGACATCATCAAGATCGAAGGCGGACTGGATACCATTGATCTGGAAGTTCTGGGATATATTGATCACAATATCACCGTGAACATCATCCGCGATAACCAGATCGTAGAAAAGTGTACCGTAAAACTCCCCAAAAAGATCGTAAATGTGATTCAGTGTAAAAATCCGCGCTGCATCACTTCCATTGAGCAGGAACTTCCCCATGTCTTTTATCTGGCCGATGAAAAGACGGAAACCTATCGCTGCAAGTACTGCGAAGAGAAATACAGCCGCCGGAACCGGTAGACAAATTCTGTTTTCTGTGTTACGATAGGAAAACTGAGTAAGGCAAATGGCCGCTGCTGCGATACCGAAAGGCCGCAGGAGAGGAAAGTCCGGGCTTCACAGGGCAGGATGCCAGATAGCGTCTGGTGGAGGCGACTCCAAGGAAAGTGCAACAGAAAATTTACCGCCGGAAAGCGCAGCCAGGCTGGGCTTTCCGGTAAGGGTGGAAAGGCAGTGTAAGAGACTACCGCCTGTCTGGTAACAGACAGGGCTGTGTAAACCCCATCCGAAGCAAGATCAAGCAGGAAGCATAAGGCGGCCCGTCTGCTTCCGGGTAGATCGCTTGAGGCTGCCGGTGACGGCAGTCCTAGATAGATGGCCATTCACGACATAACCCGGCTTATCGCTTTGCTCAGCATAAAAGAACCGGCAAGAAGCATCAGGCACTGTGTGCCGCCCGCTTTTTGCCGGTTCTTTATGTTCTCCGGGACGTCTGCCCTACACCCGGAAACAGCTTCCGCCGATGAACTCCCGGAGAATGGAATTCTTCGGCACATCCTCGCTGCTGACTCCCAGGAAATAGTCCAGAAACTTCAACAGCCGCTTGGCCTCTGTGTATTCGGGGCTGTCTGCGGGGATCCCGAACAGGATCGGCTCCGCATACTGCTTTAATACAGCCAGTTCATAAACAAGGGCTGAGTTAAACATTACATCTGCCTCTTCCTGATAGGGGAAGATGTTCTCCTCCTCTCCCCGGCGCACAGAATTCCACATGCGGATCGTATCCTGTGCAGAAGCGCCCCTGGTTCTGGCATCCCGTACCATACGGCGGATCAGCCGGCCGTCTGCAGTGGGAACTCGGTTATGCTCATCGATATTCAAAGACGTCAGAGCGCTGATATATATCTTAAATTTATTTTCCTTGGGCAGAGAATAGGACAATTTGTCATTGAGGCAGTGGATCCCTTCAATCACCAGAATATCTTCCGGTCCCAAAGTAAGATAATCTCCCTTATACTCCCGCACTCCGGTAATAAAGTTATACCGCGGAAGTTCTACCTTCTCCCCAGCCAGGAGTTTCGTCATATCTTCATTAAACAGCTTTACATCCAGACATTCCAGAGCCTCATAATTGTAGTTGCCGTTTTCATCTCTGGGACTGTCCACCCGGTTTACAAAATAATCATCTACAGCGATGGGATGAGGCTTTAGTCCCATGGCCATCAGCTGAATGCTCAGCCGGTGGGAGAATGTGGTCTTTCCTGAAGAAGACGGGCCTGCTATCATTACCAGTTTCTTGGAGGGCTCCGCTGCAATGCGGCTGGCGATCTCTCCGATCCGCTTTTCCATCAAAGCCTCTTCAATCAGGATGGTCTCACTGGCCTTTCCCTGAGAAATCCGGTCATTTAAACTTCCCACATTCGCCAGATTCAGCCGCTCTCCCCATTTCGATGTTTCGCTTAATACATGGAATAATTTATCCTTCGGAACGAAGGGATCCACCTTTTTCGGATCATTCTGCGGATACAAAAGCACAAAGCCGTTTTGGTAAAGCACCAGATCAAAATACTTTAAATACCCGGTGTTCTGAACCATATAACCGTAAAAATAATCTTCAAAGCCGCCAATGCTGTAGACATTTACACTGGATACCCTCCGGTAGCGGAACAGCCGCTCTTTGTCATACATTCCATGCTTGTGGAACAGCTCAATGGCCTCCGAAGACGGCATATTGCGCTTCATAATAGGAATCTTCTGGGCTACGTATTCCTGCATCTTCTCCTTAACCTGATTGAGGATTTCCTGGGTAAGGGAAAAATCCAGAGAAGGATTTACGAACAGACCGTTCCCCAGCGAAAAATCCACAGTAAGCTTTTTTATGTGCCGGACACCGGCTACATCATAAAACGCCTTCAGCATCAGAAAAGTCAGGCTTCTCCGATAGGTCAGCCGGCCGGCGCCGTCTCTTGCCGTGATAAAGCGAAGCTCGCTGCATTCCGCCGCCTTCTTATGCAGTTCCTGCAGCTTTCCATCTGCCTGCACCAGAAGAATATCGTCTTCCCACTCCGGCTGGTACTCCTGGGCAACCGTCTGCCACGTAGTGCCGAAGGGATATTCCTTCTTCTCTCCGTTAATCACAATCCGGACCATAACTCCTCCTGTCTGTCATTCTGTCCAAACTGCGGACACTTTCGCGCCGCACATTTATACAACTGCTGCCGGAAAGGCCGCCGGCGCTTTCCGGATCTTTACCCGGCCGCCCAGCCTTTCATTCAGATACGATTCCATAAAATCCATAAAAATATGCTCCAGTCCGTAATGCCCGGCATCGATCACTGCCATCCCTCTGGCCAGACTGTCAATGCCCTGATGATGGCCGATATCCCCGGTCACAAGGACCTGGGCTTTAAGGACAAGAGCCGCCTCGATCATGCTTCCTCCGGAGCCCGGAGACACTGCACAATCTGTAAGAAGCAGATCCGACTCCAGATCACCGTAGACCAATACAAAGGGAAGGCCAAAGGCTTCCTTTACCTTTGCAGCCAGTTCCCGAAGAGTAAGGGGAACGGCAAGCTTTCCTGCCTTCCCGATGCCGTATACGGATCCTTCCAGCTCTCCTTCCGGTTCCAGCACCTGACATTCAGTAAGCCCAAGACGCCCGGCAGCAAGATCAGCCATACATCCGGGAGCGCTGTCAAAATTCGTGTGCATGGCATAGCAGGACAGATCTGCCTGTATCATCCGCAGTACCCTGCGCCCGATAAAGTCCTGATCATTAATCTTCTTCATAGCCTTAAAGATCAGAGGATGGTGGGTTACCAGAAGATCTGCTCCCGCCGAAACCGCATCCTCAATCACCTGGTCCGTGGCGTCCAGGGCCAGGTAAATGGTCTTTACTTCCTTATCACTGCGGCCGGCTAAAAGTCCCGGGTTGTCCCAGTCACAGGCCAGCTGCTCCGGAGCCAGCTCCTTAAGAACTGCAATTACCTCATCACACCGCATCTTTTGCCTCCTTAATCCAGTCAAGCTGTCTGACTGCAGTCTGCCGGGCAGCTTCCGCCCCCGGCGTATCCTGTCCTTCCAGGGCCCCCAGGATTCCCTTTAACCGCTTCTCCTCCTGATTTAAAAAATCCAGAAGCACCGGATCTTTCGCCTGGATCAAAAGCTTTCCGTAAAGGTACTCCCAGGGCTCCTCATACTTCATCCTGCCCCGTGCGGCCGCCATAACCGTGTAGTATTTTCCTTCATCCAGCGTCATGGCTTCCCGGCAGATCATAAAGCCTTCCTGTTCAAGATATCGGCGGACCTTATCCAGCTCAGACTGGGGAGAAAGGATCCAGGTCTTCACCGAATCCCACATATGGCGGCCTTCTTCAAGAATATGTATCACCAGCTGACCGCCCATTCCTGCAATCACCACCGTATCCGCCTCTCCGGGCCGAAGTTCTTTCAGTCCATCGCCGAGCCGAACCTGAATCCGGTCCTCCAAGTTCTTTTCCCGGATATGTTCTCTGGCCCGGCTTAAAGGCCCTTCCCGCACATCCATGGCCAGGGCACTTTGGCAGATTCCCTTTTCCGTCAGAAAAATGGGAATATATCCATGGTCAGTCCCGATATCCGCTATCCGGCTTCCCTCGGGAACAAAGGAAGCCACCAGTTCCAAACGTTTTGATAATTTCATACTGTCTCCTGTCAGTCATCCAGATAGTCTTTTAATTTTCTGCTGCGGCTGGGATGGCGGAGTTTTCTGAGAGCTTTGGCCTCAATCTGGCGGATCCGCTCTCTCGTCACATTAAACTGCTTCCCCACCTCTTCCAAGGTCCTGGGCCTTCCGTCATCCAGGCCAAAGCGGAGCCGCAGTACCTTCTGCTCCCGGTCCGTAAGGGTACTCAGCACCTCGATCAGCTGCTCATGAAGGAGGGTGAAAGCTGCAGCGTCTGCGGGGACAGCCACATGTTCATCCTGGATAAAGTCTCCCAGATGGCTGTCCTCCTCCTCGCCAATGGGCGTCTCAAGGGATACTGGGTCCTGAGAAATCTTCATGATCTCCCGCACCCGCTCCACCGGCATCTCCATCTTTTCTGCGATCTCCTCAGGCAGCGGTTCCCTTCCCAGTTCCTGAAGAAGCTGGCGGGAGGTACGGATCAGCCGGTTAATGGTCTCTACCATATGCACAGGAATCCGGATCGTCCTGGCCTGGTCTGCTATGGCCCGGGTGATGGCCTGACGGATCCACCAGGTGGCATATGTGCTGAACTTATACCCTTTGGTATAATCAAACTTGTCCACAGCCTTAATCAGGCCAAGATTCCCCTCCTGGATCAGATCCAGAAACTGCATGCCCCGTCCCACATAACGCTTGGCAATGCTGACCACCAGGCGCAGATTCGCCTCAGCCAGTCTCTTTTTGGCCGCCTCATCTCCAAGCTCGATCCGCTTTGCCAGTTCAATCTCCTCTTCGGTAGACAAAAGCGGCACCTTTCCGATCTCCTTAAGATACATCCGGACCGGATCCTCCAGACTAACCCCTTCCGGCACGGAAAGATCGATATTTTCCATATCGATTTCTTCCTCTTCATCCAGATTCTCCTCGGAAAACAGATCCTCATCCATATCCAGATCATCTGCAGAAATCCGCAGCACATCCACGTGGTTGGCATCCAGGAAATCATAGATCCGGTCCCACTGTTCCGCATTCAGGACTTCCGGCCGGAAGTAATCCTGAATTTCTTTTTCCTCCAGAACATTCTTTTTCTTTTTCGCAATGTCCAGAAGGCCGTTCAGTTTCTCATGCAACGTAAGTGTTTTCTCTTCCATGTTTCCCCATCCTTCCACAGCGCTTACCGCTAGTTTATCCCTTCATCCAGCGAAATATGCAGGCTGCGCAGGGCCGCCTGGGCCTGAATGATCCGCTGCAGTTCCTCTATGCTGCCTGCATGCCGGCTTGCAGCATCCAGACTGTTTTTCTTTACTTTCATCACCGTCTCGGAAAATGCCTTCTTCTGTTCTTCGTTGCTTAAGGACTCCTTAAGGCTGGCATTAAACAGAGCAGCCACTTCCCGGTACTGTTCCTCATCATTGATAAAATGATTCAGGATACCGGCAGGATTTAATGCATTCTCCTCATGTCCCTGAAAGACCATCTGGGCTACCTGATGGTACAAAGGCTCCACAAAATCGTCTGCGGTGATAATTCCCTGGATCCGGTCAAAAAGGCCGGGATTTTCAATAAGCCAGGTAAGAAGCAGCCGCTGAGACTGCCGGTTTCCCTCGTCTTTATCCTTTTTTGGACTGCGTTTTGCCTGAGACTTTTCCTCATAATCACGCCTTCCCGCAGCAGCCGGACCGGAGCCCAGCCGGCTTCCCAGCTGGTTTACCAGACGCTTTAAGTCCTCGTAGGGAATAAAATGCTCCCGTGACACCGCCTGGATGTAGTTATCCCGTTCCAGCGCTTCTGGAAATTCCAGAAGTTTCCTGGCAGTTTCCTGATAAAACCGGGTCTTCTGCTCCGGATCTTCCATATCATACTGGCCTTTCAGCACATCAATCTCAAAAAGGAAGCTGTTTTTCGCCTCCTCAATGCGCTGGCGGAAAGCATCGGCTCCCAGATTCTTGATAAACTCATCCGGATCTTTATAAGGACGCATATTCAGCACCTTTACGGACATGCCCACATCTTTCAGAATGGGGATGGCCCGAAGAGCTGCCTTTACGCCCGCTCCGTCGCTGTCATAGGTCAGCACCACCTGATCGGTGTAGCGCTTCAAAAGAGAAGCATGCTGGCTGGTAAATGCCGTGCCCAGAGAGGCTACGGAATTGGTAAATCCTGCCTGGTGCATGGCGATTACATCCATGTATCCTTCACAGATCAGCATATACTTCTCCCGGGAAGTCCTGGCATAATTCAGTCCGAACAGATTCCGGCTTTTGTCAAAAAGCCTCGTTTCCGGTGAATTTAAGTATTTTGGTGTTCCATCTCCCATTACACGGCCGCCGAAGCCGATCACCCGGTTATTGACATCCAGTATGGGAAACATAACCCGATTCCAGAATTTGTCATGAGCTCCCCTCTCCTCAATGGTCACCAGCCCCGTTTCCTTCAGCAGGGAATCCGGATACCCCTTATCCTTCAGAAACCGGTACAGATCATCGCTGGTCTTATTGGCAAAGCCAAGGCCGAAATGGCGGATGGTGTCATCTGTCAGCTGCCTGTTTTTTAAGTAATCATACCCGGCCTTTCCCTGGGGATGCTTTAACTGGTAATAAAAATAATTGGCCGCCAGCTTATTGATCTCCAGAAGGTTCTTTTTCAGATCCTCCTGCGCCCTGGCCTCCGGGCTGTACTCCTGCTTGGGCAGGGCCACGCCGGCCCGCTCTGCCAGAAGATTCAGCGCCTCCGTAAAGGAATAATTCTCATATTCCATGATAAATGTGATCACATTTCCGCCGGCCCCGCAGCCGAAACAGTAATACATCTGTTTGCCGGGCGACACGGAAAAGGATGGTGATTTTTCATTGTGGAAGGGACAAAGGCCGAAATAATTGCTTCCCTTCCGCTGAAGCTTCACATATCCGGATATCACATCCACAATATCATTCCGCATGCGCACTTCTTCAATTACTTCTTCCGGATATCGCATGAAATCTTCCTCCCTGATCTTCTATATCTTCCAGGCCTTCGGCACGAACAGCTCCTCAAACAGGTCAATGGCATAGCTGTCGCTCATGCCGGCGATGTAGTCGCAGACCACCCGCTCCTTCTTCTCGCCCTGTTCTTCCATCATGATCCGATACTCCTCCGGGAGACGCTCCACGTACCTGCAGTAGTAATCATAAAGAAAAACAATCAGCTGCTTGGCCTTGGCCTCTTCTGCCTTGGGAATGTCGCTGCAGTAAACATTTTCAAACATCCACTTGCGCAGTCCCTTCATAGCGGTTTCCATAGGCAAAGACATGATAATCTCCGGTCTGTCCATACTGTTCTGGATCACATCGTGGATCAAAGCATTCAGCCGCTCCCTTACACTGTGTCCCAGAACATCGGTGTATTCTCCCGGAAGATCGCTCTCCCGAAACATCTTTGCCCGTATGGCATCATCGATATCATGGTTTATGTAGGCGATCTTGTCTGATAGACGGACCACAGCGCCTTCCAGTGTAGATGGGCGGCCGCTGGTTCTGTGATTGCGGATCCCATCGCGCACTTCCCAGGTCAGGTTCAGTCCCCTTCCATTTTTCTCCAGTCGTTCCACCACCCGGACGCTCTGCTCATAGTGGGCAAATCCATCCGGACAGATCCGGTTCAGCACATCCTCCCCGGAATGACCGAAAGGCGTGTGGCCCAGATCATGACCCAGAGCAATGGCCTCCGTCAGTTCTTCATTCAGCCGCAGAGACTTTGCTATGGTCCTGGCTATCTGGGACACCTCCAGTGTATGGGTCAGCCGCGTCCGGTAATGATCCCCCTCCGGAGCCAGAAAAACCTGCGTCTTATGCTTCATCCTTCGAAATGCCTTGCAGTGTATGATCCGGTCCCGGTCCCTCTGGTAAACTGTGCGGATATCACAGGGCTCCTCCAGCCTGTCCCGGCCCCTGGAGCGGGCGCTTAAGGCAGCGTAGGGGCTTAAATATTGTTCTTCCATTTGTTCCAGCTCTTGGCGTATCGTCAATTTGGGGGACTCCTTTCTTCAGCGGTTTGATATAATGACTGCTTCGCAGTCATTATACCACATTTTTCCAGAGATTACATCGGAAACTTCGATTTTATAAAGGAAAAACTGGCCGGCGTCTTTTGGGGCGCCAGCCAGTTTTCTTTTGGTTCCTCATTATTCGTCCTGTTCCAGATCATCAAAGATATCATCATCGTAAAACTCGCGGATGGTAAGGCCAAGGCCTTCTGCCATCTTCTTAATGTTTACAATACCAGGATTCTTGCTCTTGCCGTTCATAATACTCTTTACTGTAGACGGCGGCATTCCGGTTCTGTAAGCTAATTCATACATGGACAGTCTTTGAGCTTTGCTCAAAGTACGAATACGAGTAATGGTTGCTTCGTTAATGTTCATAGTACAATCTCTCCTTTTCCTTAGTTTAGTTTAAATTCATGCACTTTGCGGTCGATATAATAGAAAAAAAGAATATTTTTACACTTTTTTTTACAAAATGCTGTCCGCCGCGCAGAGTGCTCCATAACCCAGCTGTGAATTAGGCCATTCTGCAAATCCGGACAGATGCCTGGCGCCGCGGATTAAGCTGGCTTTGACCTTCTCCCCATAAAGATACGGGTCATTTCCAAGCTTTATGCCCCATTGCATAAGAAGTGCTGAAGTACCAGTCACAAACGGAGCCGCAAATGAGGTCCCTGTTACGCTTTCGTATCCGCCTCCGGAAGCCGTGGTGGAAATGTCTACTCCAGGGGCTGCCAGGTCCGGTTTTGCAAAACGTCCTCCATAAACATTTCCCCTCCCGGAGAAATCCGCGTAGGACTCGTAAAACGCATCATAAGCAGCCACAGAAATCACTCTGTCCGCTGTAGAAGGAATGGTAAGAGTAACCTCAGGCGTAGACTGCAGAAACCGGGTTGACGTATTTAAAATTCCGTAGGAAGGAAGCCAAAGATCATACTGCCCGGAAGCAAGACGCTCCGGTTCCAGAAAGATTCTCCAGATACCGCCGTTTACGTAATTTTCTTCCGGGATAAAATCCATATAAATCTCCTGAGCCAGACTATAGGGACTCGGCTCTCCATAGTATACCAGGATTTTTGTATTTTCATACCAAAACCGTCTGGCTCCCGGTTCCGGACGAAACGGCCCCAGCCGGATACCAGATGGACTTTCCAGAGAAACCTGAAACCGGTCCCCATAAGATTTCCACAGCTGCAGCCCAAAACCGGTTTCATACGGCGCTACTGATAAAAGGATCTCCTTTGTTTCTCCAATCTGCAGCTTCCCGGATACATGGCCTCCGGCAGCGCCTTCATTCCCAGTTCCCGCCACAATCACATTCCGTCCTTCCATGGCCGCTGCGTTCAGAAAAGTTTCCAACAGGCTGGTTCCATCATGGGAGCCATAAGTGTTTCCGAAACTGATGTTTACCGCCAGCGGCATAGAAAGCTCCTGTGCTTTCCGAACTGCAAAATCCACAGCCCGCATAAGCTGCGTAGTTCCCGGAAACCCATCCCGATCGGAAGGCCCAAGTTTTACGATCAGCAGGGGACTTGCGTAAGCCACACCGCGATATCGTCCGCCGCTTTCCCTCCCGTTTCCTGCCGCAATTCCTGCCACTGCCGTACCATGACCGCTTGCGTCCACCGAAGGAACCACCGCCAGAGCCGACTGCCGGTCCAAAGCTTCCAGCGCGGCATTGATAGCGTCCTGGTCAAAGACCTGTCCCAAAGTCTGATCCCAGAGATATAAAATCCTGGTCCTGCCGTCACTTTTTCTGAAATCCGGATGAAAATAATCAATACCGGAATCCAGAACTGCCACCAGAACGCCTTCGCCGTCAAGCCCCAGCCCCGCATCCTGAACCGGCAACAGGCAAGAGGCCGCCCTCGCCTGATACAGGGCGAAAAACAGCCTCTTTGGTTTTTCAATATATTCGATTTGGGCAAGACGGCTTATGGGGTCGATCAGATGCTGCGGAACCTTCAGAATGGCATAACCGCCCAGAAGAATCTCCGGTTCAATTCCCATGTCTTCTACTTCCGCCAGGCTGCCGGAATACCGGACAATCAATTCCCACGTCTTCTCCTGTTCGTTATAGCCGGCGTTCAGATCATCTGACTTTTCCCGTTCTTCATTTGTAGTTTCCAGTGCAAGGTTTAATAAGGTTTCCAGCTTTTGATTTTCCAAAGGCAGTCTCCTGCATCTGTACTCTCATATATAGTGTATCACCTGTTCCGAAGAAATATTCCTGCCTTTGTCATAAAAATTCTGCCGGCGGGCTATCACGAAAGCTGCCGGCGCGCCGGTTTCCAGAATATGACAGCTATTTCAAAAATCCATTCACGATCTGTTCCTCTGCCTCTGCTTCCGTAAGTCCCAGGGTCATTAATTTAATGATCTGCTCCCCGGCGATCTTTCCTATGGCAGCCTCATGAATCAAAGCTGCATCCGGATTGTTTGCCGTAAGCTCCGGAACTGCAGAGATTCTGGCATTATCCATAATGATGGCATCGCATTCGGTATGTCCCGCACATTTTGCATTGCCGTTAATGGTGGAAATAAACTGCTGATAGGACTCCTCCTTTGCTACGGAACGGGAAATTACATTGGCACTGGAATCTTCACCATTTAAGCTTACATTAAACTTGCTGATGGCTGACTGGCGGCCGTGGGTAAGGAGACGCTCCCGGATAACCAGCCTGGCGCCTGCTGCCAGATCTGCCTTGGTCGTACGGATAGTAGAATCCACGCCCTTAATCTGGGTGGTCTCCATCTCCATATAACTGCCTTCATCCATGGTAACTTCCGTGCCGGGATTCATGATCCTCTGTCCGTCGCCGTCACCGCTGCCGTAATGCTTTTCAATATATTTTACTTTTGCGTTCTTTCCAATAAAAAAGCGATGAATGCCGTCATGCTCCGAGTCCTGAACGCCGCAGTTATCGATGCCGCACCCGGCCACGATAACCACATCCGCATCCTCTCCGATATAGAAATCATTGTAAACGGTTTCTTTTAATCCGCTCTGGCTTAATACCACCGGAATATGGACGCTCTCGTGCTTCGTTCCCGGCTTGATATGGATGTCAATGCCGCTTCCGTCCTCCTTGGATACAATATCAATATTCGCTGTGGTATTCCGCTCTGCCGTCTTTCCGTTTGCCCGGATATTATAGGCGCCTTCCGGAACGGCGTGGAGATCCGCCACCTGTTCTAATAATGTTCTCTGAATTTCGTCAATCATTCCTGACGCCCTCCTTTGTAAAATTTGCTGCAGGCATCGATGGCCGAAGAAGTTCCCAGGATTCCCGGAAGCACTTCTTCTTTCTTTCCCTGGCGTGTGATCTGTCCGTCGGCGATTACCACGATCTCATCTGCAATGTTTAAGATCCGCTCCTGGTGAGAAATAATCAGGATGGATCCCTTTGTATTCTCCTGCATCCGCTCGAATACCTGGATCAGGTTCTGGAAACTCCACAGATCAATTCCGGCCTCCGGCTCATCAAACACAGACAGTCTGGAGCTTCTTGCCAGCACCGTGGCAATCTCAATCCGCTTTAATTCGCCGCCGGAAAGGCTGGCATTCACTTCCCGGTTAATGTAATCTTTGGCACAGAGTCCTACCTCCGATAAATACTGGCAGGCATCCGCTGCAGAAAGTCTGGTCTTTGCCGCAAGGCGCAGAAGATCCAGTACCTGAAGCCCTTTAAACCGAACCGGCTGCTGAAAAGCATAGCTGATTCCCAGATTCGCCCGATCCGTTACACTCATATCCGTGATATCCTGGCCGTTAAAATAAATCCGGCCGCTGGTGGGCTTTTCAATTCCCGCAATCAGCTTCGCCAGAGTAGACTTTCCTCCACCGTTGGGCCCGGTAATTACAACAAACTTTCCTTCATCTATGGTCAGGCTAAGATCCTTAATAATGCCTTTTTCTCCTTTTGCATCCTCTACATCAAAGGACACGTTTTCTAATGTAAGCATGTCTTCCTCCTATCTTCCTGAAAGTCCGCCGCCAGGTAAGCGGCATTCTTTACAAAGTATCCGGCAGAACATGTCTGTGACGCATTTTGTCGGATTTCCTGCTGTACAGGCTGTTATCTGAAATATTATATACCATTTTTATCTACTTTACCAGATTTTTTTCCAGGGCTATTGACAAAGCATTTTCATCGGCCTATAATC